>JAENIT010000188.1 GCA_016844365.1 Dehalococcoidia bacterium | reverse complement strand
GTGGGGAACTGGTCTAGAGGCGTCCTCTTGCCGTAGCCGTTAGTGGTTACCAGAAGCATCTCCGCTTCGGGTTTGTACACATCCATGGCCACTACCTGATCGCCATCGGCCAGCTTGAGACCCCGTACCCCTCCACTCTGGCGTGAAGCGGCCCTCAAGGCCTTCTCCGCGAAGCGAATAACCTTACCGCCCTGGCTAACTAGAATAAGCTCGTCGCCGCCCTTGGCCAATCGGGCTGAGATAAACTCGTCGCCCGGGGGCAGGCCCATGGCGATAAGCCCATTGGCGCGAGCTGAGGAAAAGTCTTTGGTGGGGGTCTTCTTGACCTCACCACCGCTGGTAGCCATGACCAGGTAGGTCCCTGCGTCAAAGCTCTCCACTTTCACCATCTCCGTTATCCGCTCGCCGGTGTCCAAGGAGAGGAGGTTGGCGACAGAGGAGCCTCTAGACTGCCTGGAGGCGTCGGGAACCTCGTGGCACTTCACCTGGAAAACCCGGCCCCGATTGGAGAAGAAGAGGAGGCTGTCGAGGGTATCGGCCATGGTCAGCCTATAGACCGCGTCCTCCTCTCTGGTTTGCATACCGAACATGCCCCTGCCGCCACGGCCCTGGGGACGATAGGTGCTGACCGGCAGACGCTTGATGTAGCCCCGCTGGCTCAGGATCACCACCACTTCCTGATGGGGAACCAAGTCTTCATCGGTGAACTCGGTGACCTCAAGCTCTGTTATTTGGGTGCGTCTGGGATCGCCGAACTTCTTTTTGACTTCCTGGGTCTCCTCTTTGATTTCCTGGTCCATCTTGGCCGGGCTTGCCAGAAGCGCCTCCAGTAAGGCGATGGTCTTGCGCACCTCCGCTAGCTCTTCCTCAATCTTCCTCCGCTCAAGGGCTGCCAAGCGCCTCAATTGCATGTCTAGAATGGCCTGGGCCTGCTCCTGAGACAGCTTGAATCGGCGGATTAGATTGGTCCTGGCCGTCTCCGCGTCTCTGGAGGAGCGGATGGTGCGGATCACCTCGTCCAGATTGTCCAGGGCGATCTTCAAGCCCTCCAGGATGTGGGACCGGGCCTTGGCCTTGGCCAGGTCGTACAGTGACCGGCGGCGAATCACCTCGCGCCGGAAATCTATATAGTACTGAAGGGCGTTCTTAATGTTCAGGACCCGGGGCTGGTTATCAACCAACGCCAGCATGTTGGCGGAGAAGGCGGACCGCATTGCGGTGAGCTTATACAAGACGTTCAGAACCTGCCGCGGCTGGGCCTCTCTACGCAGCTCAATCACTATGCGCATCCCTTGCCGATCCGACTCATCGCGAATGTCGCTAATGCCCTCGATCCGCTTGTCTTTCACTAGATCAGCTATACGCTCAATGAGGGCCGCCTTGTTTACCTGATAAGGCAACTCGGTAGTTATAATCTGGTAACGGCCAGCTCGGGCCAGCTCCTCAATGTGGGCCTTGGCCTCCACCACAATGCGCCCTCGGCCTGTAGCCAAAGCATTTTTAATGCCCTCTCGCCCACGGATGGTGCCACCTGTTGGGAAGTCGGGGCCTTTAACAATAGTCCCAAGCTCCTCCACAGTGGTCGCTGGATTTTCGATAAGCCTAATCATTGCATCGCATATCTCCCCCAGATTGTGAGGAGGAATGTTGGTGGCCATGCCCACAGCGATACCGGAGCTGCCGTTTATCAGCAGGTTAGGGACTCTGGAAGGGAGAACTGTGGGCTCCCTGAGGCTGTCGTCGAAATTGGGAGAGAAGTCCACGGTGTCCTTGTCTATATCCGCCAGGAGTCCTTCGGCCAGCTCTGTCATTCGGGCCTCTGTGTAGCGCATGGCCGCTGGAGGATCGTTGTCAACACTGCCGAAGTTGCCCTGCCCATCTACAAGGGGATAGCGCAAAGCAAAGGGCTGGGCCATGCGAACCATGCTCTCATAAACAGAGGAATCACCGTGAGGATGGTACTTCCCCATTACCTCGCCGACTATGCGGGCGCTCTTTTTGGTGGGCCGGTCATGGCGCAGCCCCATCTCATCCATGGCAAAAAGTATGCGCCTCTGCACCGGCTTCAAGCCGTCCCGCACGTCGGGGAGGGCCCGGGCCACGATGACGCTCATGGCGTAATCTATGTACGAGCCTCGCATCTCGTCTTCTATTTTTACTTCTCTTATTCTCTCGCCCTCGGCCTCTGCCATATCTGTCTACAGCTCCTGATTAGATGGATTACTAGAGGGTAATATTAGAGGATTTCACCTTTACAGAATACCATTATGGGCCCCTCCCGTCAAAAATCGGCACTACTCCAGAGCATGACTGCCGTCCATTGCACAGCCCCGTAGCAGCGTATATAATACCCCCAACGCAATAATGGTCCGGAGAGGGGTATGATACGTTTTGAATATCTAGGCCCAACTACACTGCGCCAGGCCTCGTCCCTGCTAATCAAGTATGGAGATGAGGCCAGGATTATAGCCGGCTGCACGGACTTTCTTGTCCGAGTCAGGCTGAGGTCTTGGACACCCAGGTACGCGGTAAGCATCAGGAGAATCCGTGGTCTCGACCGCATTATGGGATCCTATCCGCGGCTGCCCACACCGTCGGCGGCACACAGATCAGAAACCTCGGCACCCTGGGAGGCAACGCCTGCAACGCCTCCCCGGCCGCGGATACCGCCCCAGCCCTGGTGGCGCTGGAGGCAACGGCGAAAATCTACGGCTCTGAAGGAGAGCGGTTTATTCCCATAGAGGAACTTTTTGCTGGGGTTGGTCGCACCACTCTCAAGACCGGGGATGTTCTCACTGAGTTCCGCATACCACCTTTGCCACCTCGCACTGGGGGCATTTACATCAAGCACAGCCCCAGGACCCAAATGGATATCTCCGTCATCGGAGTGGCGGCTATCATCACTCTAGCTCCCCAGGACGGCGTATGCGTCGACGCCAGGATCGCTCTGGGATCTGTCGCGCCCGTGGTCTTTCGAGCCAGAAACGCAGAGGCTATCCTACGGGGCAGCGTGCTTGACGAGGACGTTATAGGGCGGGCCGCCCGAGCCGCTGCGGAGGAAGCCCGCCCCATTGACGACCTAAGGGCCCCTGCCGAATATCGCCGGGAGATGGTGGAGGTGCTAACAAAGAGGGCCGCGAGGTACGCCTTGGATATGGCCAGAAATGGGATGCCAATAAAAAAGCAGATGGACATAGCCGTGGAAAAGGTCCTTTAACTTCTTTAGACTCTCCCTTGGTTATAGGAGGCAACCTTGCGTAAACATCTAGTTAGGCTCACGGTCAACGGCCAGGAACAGCAGCTCTTGGTCTACCCTTACCGCAGCCTCTTGGACACGGTCCGAGATGACCTGGGACTCACCGGCAGCAAGAAGGGCTGCGACGAAGGGGATTGTGGGGCTTGCACTCTGTGGCTGGACGGTGTCCCCGTAAACTCCTGCATGGTCCTGGCAGTGGATGCTAGCGGACACAACGTAACCACCATAGAGGGCCTGTCCCAGGGAGCTGATCTCCATCCTGTCCAACGGGCCTTTGTGGAGCTTGGGGCCATCCAGTGCGGCTTCTGTACACCCGGAATCATCATGTCGGCGACCGCTCTCCTCAAGGAGAACCCTCACCCCACCGAGGAAGAGGCGCGGATGGCCATAGCAGGAAACATCTGCCGATGCACCGGCTACACCAAGGTAGTGGAGGCCATTCTCGCGGCCGCAGAGAGCTACTCCAAGGTAGGAGGCTTAT
>JAENIT010000187.1 GCA_016844365.1 Dehalococcoidia bacterium | reverse complement strand
ACCAAAACACTCAGTGCTCTCCCGTCGATAACTGGGCACTGTATCGCTCTCCTCGTTATAGCCATTTAGCTCAAGATCGGCCCATTCCTTCAGTTCCTCAAGATCAGCATCTCCGATCCCTAGCTCTTTAAGTACTAATTTCAGCGAGTCAAAGTCACCTTTTGCGACTGTTTGTTCGACTGTTTGAGTTACCGAGCCTCCAGATGCAACAACATTGTGGCTACCCAAAATATAAGTGTTAAAGACCTGCTTGACCTCTTCCTCCGGGAATTCTTTTCCTTGACTTAAATCTTCTTCACCAGCCTCAGGATAGCGCTCCTCTAGCTCCAAGATAAACGTCAGTAGTCGATTCCTCACCGTGTCCAGCACGTGCTCTATTGCGGCAGGCGGGACTTGTTTCCAGGCTTGTAGACATTCCATGTTCTCGTAAACCTTGTTGCTTAAAAACACCGTCAAGTTCGGCGGCCATGGCTCTTGTAATACACCTTGTCTAGCCTCAATAAGTGACTCAAGTGAACCAATTCCATCTGCGAACTGGAGGGAGGAGGCATAGTCCTGGAGATCCTCTGATAGATTAAGAGTGTGAATTGGAGCGTTCCTTAGACCACTTTGAAACCATCCAGAGAAGTGTCCATAAGAGATAGTCTTTGATTTTCGGTAATCAGGCAATAATTCCAGCTTATTACGGTATCCGCCCAGTTCTAACTCCACCCATTCCTTGAGTTCATCACTATTTAGCCTGTACGCTAGGACCCTGGCTTTCCGGAGAATGGAGGCTAGAGGAATAGACTGGCTAAGTATGTCATTTTGTATATCTCTAAGCAGAGTAATTTGGACACCTCCACACTAGGATACTTGCTAGAACTATTATACCAGAAAATTCGCTCTAACCCTCCCTCAGCGCCTTCCCCATGATTCGCAGCGCCTCCTTCACGTCCGCCTCGGTGATGCCCTAGTGGGTTGCAAAATCTCCAGCGAAAAGGGTGAGTGCAGAGTCTATGATATAATATATCTGGAAGTGGTGGTAGGGATTGTGATCAGAGGGAGTTAAAATATGACCGTGCAGCAAGAGATTGAGCGTTACCGCAAGGATGCCCTCTATTTTGAAGAGAATCGTGAGGAGTTCTTGCGGCTGTATCCCGAGCGATGGGTTGCCGTGTATGAACAGAAGATGGTCGGTGTTGCCAAGCACTTGCCCCAGCTTATTAATAGTCTTAAGAAAAAGGGGTTGCCATCTAACCACACCTTTATTGAATATCTTTCTACCAACGAAGCAACGCTAATCCTATCTTCTCTATGATACGTGGCTATTTTGGCGGCCCCGGCGCGCGGCTTCGTCCTTTTGTCATAGCTAGCGTATCTATTCCGCATCTCCAAATCAGAGGAACTGTCCACTTCCTTGTTGATACGGGCGCAGATACGACCTTACTTGCTCCCAGAGATGCGAAAGAGCTTGGCCTAGATATTAATAGCCTTCCACAAAGCCCGCCTAGTATGGGGGTTGGTGGCCCAACACCGACGGCATCTACAGAGGCCACCATTACTCTAGACTCCCTCAGCTTTACAATTTCTCTGCGCATCCTCGCTCCTACAGACCAGAGGCAGCAGCGATCCCTTCAGTTCATCCCTTCGCTATTAGGGCGGGACATCATGGCTCACTTTGCTCTGTTCATGGAGGAGCGCACTCGAAGAGTTCTGCTCCTTGAGCCTGAAGAGGTGGGCCGACTTCAAATCCCGGTGGCTTAACGCCCTAGAGTTTGTTAAACGGGATCTGCCTTCGAGAGACCCTTCGTCGTAGCTCAGGACAGGCTCAGGCAACGCCCGTTCTCTACCCCTCCCGCAGCGCCTCCCCCATAATCCGCAGCGCCTCCTTCACGTCCGCCTCGGTGATGCCGAAGTGGGTGACCATGCGGAGACGCTGGTCGCCGTAGCGGGAGACCAGGAGGCCACGCTCGCGGAGGACGGCGATGAACGGCTCTGCCGGAATCCCTGCATCAAGATCGAAGATGACTATGTTGGTCTGTGCCATCGATGGGTCTATGGAAAGGCCGGGCAACTCGGCTAGGCCGTCGGCCAGGGTGCGGGCGTTGGCGTGGTCCTCCGCCAGTCGGTCCACCATGTGCTCCAGGGCGTAGAGCCCCGCTGCGGCGACGATCCCGGCCTGGCGCATCCCGCCGCCGACCATCTGGCGGGTACGACGCGCCCGCTTTATGAACTCGGCGCTTCCGCAGAGGACGGAGCCCACGGGGCAGGCTAGCCCCTTGGAGAGGCAGAAGGTCACCGAGTCCACGCCTCGGGCCAGCTCCACAGGCTCCACCTCCAGGGCCACCGCGGCGTTGAAGATGCGAGCGCCGTCCAGATGCACCATCACCCCGTGGCGGCGGGCGATTTCCACGATGCTCTCCGTGTACTCCGGGGTCAGGACCGCGCCGCTGCATCGGTTGTGAGTGTTCTCCAGGCAGATGAGCCTCGTGGTGGGAAAGCGGATGTTGTAGGTGGGACGAATGGCCGCCTCCACCTGCCGAGGGTCGAGCCGCCCCTGAGGGTCGTTGGGAAGGAGATGGGGGTGGACTCCGCCCAGGGCCGAGACGCCCCCGGACTCGTAGTAGAAGGTATGGCTCTCGTCGCCGAGGATGATCTCGTCGCCCCGCTGGCAGTGAGTGAGCATCGCCACCAGGTTTGCCATGGTGCCG
>JAENIT010000021.1 GCA_016844365.1 Dehalococcoidia bacterium | reverse complement strand
TCCGAAACCAGTTTATAATCCTGAATTTCCCCCGATGGTAGAGCTAGACCGAGATAGGGTGTATAATACCTTACGAAAAGTTGAACATGACTTTTGGAGGTACGGCGTGTGCTAGAACTGGATGACCTGGACAAAAGGCTCCTGACTCTCGTTCAAAAAGAATTTCCCATGGTCCCTCGTCCCTACGCTTCTCTGGCCCTGAGCCTGGGAATCGAGGAAGAGGAGGTCATGGATAGGATAAAGCGCCTCAAGGCGGGGAAGGTAATTCGCCAGGTGAGCGCTATCTTCGACACCCGGAGCCTGGGCTATCAGAGCAGCCTGGTGGCGATGAAGATCCCCGCAGAGCGGCTGAACGAGGCCGCTAAGATAATTAACGAACACCCCGGGGTGAGCCACAACTACAAGCGCAACCATGAGTTCAACCTCTGGTTCACCATCGCCGTCCCGCCGGGCAGTCCTCTGGAGGGCACCATAGAGAGATTGCACGAGCTGGCCGGCGCCGAGTCCACCCGCATGATGCCCACAATCCGTCTCTTTAAGATCAGCGTCACCCTCGATATGACGGGGGACGAGCCCCTGGACGCCCAGGGCCCTCCCCAATATAGCCAGGAGATTCGCAACAAGGCGGAAGGGAGTCCTCTTAGCCCGGAGGATATCGCCGTCATACGGGAGCTTCAGGAGGACATTCCCGTGGTGACTGCGCCCTTCGCGCGCTCGGCTCGGCGCTTGGGCATCAGCGAGGAGGTGCTGTTGGCTAGAGGAGAGGCCCTGAAGGAGCGAGGGCACCTGCGCCGTTTCGCGGCCATCCTGTTCCATCGACGGTCCGGCTTCACGGCCAACGGTATGGCGGTCTGGCGGGTGCCGGTGGAGTCGGTGAAGGAGATCGGCGAGACGATGGGATCATTCAACGCGGTAACCCACTGCTATGAGCGTCCCACTTACCCCGACTGGCCCTATAACGTGTTCACTATGATCCACGGCCGTAAGGTGGTGGACTGCCAGCGGGTGGCCGAGGCCATATCCCAAGCCACCGGTGTCCAAGACTATACGATGCTTTACAGCACTAAAGAGTACAAAAAAACAAGAGTGAGTTACTTCACCCCGGAGATGGAGGAGTGGGAGAGCCGCTACCTCCTCCTTCCTGAGAAGGACCAGCCCGTGGCTGACACCGCCTTGGTGAGATGAGGCTCAAGGACAAAGTAGCGATTATTTGCGGCAGCAGCGGCCGAATCGGGTGGGCTGTGTCGCTGCTGTTCGCCCAAGAGGGGGCCAGGTTGGCTCTGGTGACCAGGCGTCCCGACGCAGTATCCGAGCTCGTCAGCTCCATCCCTGACGGGCGGGCCATAGTGGCGCAGGGAGACCCGACTGATGGCCAGGAGGCCAGCCGGATAGTGGCAGAGGTGGTGGAGGCCTACGGACGCATTGACATCCTCTACTACGGCGTGGGGATATTTGATTCCGGCGACGTCTTGATTGAGGACACCGCGGAGTCCCAATGGGATGAGACTTTACGTATCAACCTCCGAGGCGCTTACCTTATGTCTCGCTACGTGGTCCCCCGTCTAATTGAGGCAACAGGCGGCAGCATAATCTTCGTCTCCGCCTCCTTGGGGGCTCGTTTGGCTGGCAATGTAGCCTACGCCGCCTCCAAAGATGCGCTGATAGGTATGGCCCGTCGAATGGCCAAGGAGCATCGCAAGGACAACATTCGAGTCAACGTCCTTCTTCCCTATCAGGTGCGCGAGAGGAGCGACGCCAACTCTATAGCGCCGGTGTCGGATCCCATCACGGCCCGCTGCCGCCCTGAGGACATAGCCTACGGAGCTCTGTACTTGGCCTCCCAGGAGTCCAGGGCTGTTACCGGTGTGGCGCTGCCGATTGATGGGGGCGTGGGGCTGTAGATCGACCATAGACAGTTGACTTGAAGTTGCAGGAAGGGAAAAAGATACGTGGACGTTAACTTCGCGTTCCTTTGTGATTATGCCGACGTTAGCGGGGGGAAAGTAAATGCCCTCGGAATTGGCTTCGATACTATATACGCTCCTAGTGTTCCGGCACAACACGGTCTTTTTCATGTTGTTGTCGAATTCAGGGGAAGCGTAGCAGAGGCTGGCGAAAAGGACTTTGCTCTAAGGATCATTGATGCTGACGGTCGGGATATAATTCCACCCCTTAATCAACGTTTTCCCCTTGATGTGCCAACAGGTCTTATCGAGGGCAAGGCGCGGCTTAGGATTTCTCTGGAGCGCGTTCCTTTCCCTCAGTACGGTCAATACTCAGTCCATTTGACATCACAAGGACATGAGATGGTGCGTTTACCGATTCGCGTAGCGCCTCCTCCAGCAACGGGTACTTAACGGCCGCAATATCACAACATCGCCAAAAAGGACACCATCCACAATAATCGGTTAAAATGCTTTACTTCGCTTATGGCAGCAATATGTCGCCCACGCAGATGAAGGAACGGTGTCAGGACGCGCGGTTTGTTTCGACGGCCAGTCTTGAGGGCCACCGTCTGGCCTTTCTCCTATACTCCAACGCCTGGCACGGGGGCGTCTGCGGTCTGGTGAGGGACGACGCTGATGTGGTATGGGGCGTGGTGTACGACCTCTCCGAAGAGGATATGTCTCGATTGGACGCTTGGGAGGGAGCGCCCCAGAGCTACTATCGGCAGCCGGCGCAGGTTAGGCTCGCCTCCAATGGGGAGATGGCGCAGGCCGAAACTTACTTCTTCGCTCGCCCCTCGACTGCGGAGAATCTTCCCAGCAAGAGGTATATGGATCGGCTGTTGGAGGGCGCCCGCCACTGGGGCCTGCCGACGGAGTACATCCGCTCCCTTGAGGTCATCCTGACCAGGGAGCTGGTAACGTGAAACAGGGCAACGTTATCCTGGCCTCCATAAAGGACGTATACTTCGCTTCTCAGTTGGAGGGCGCCGCAGGGGTTCTAGGCCACAGGGTGGAGTATCTCCAGGAGCCCAGAGACCTCTTGGAGAAGGTATTAGGGTTGAAGCCTGGGTTACTTATTGTGAATTTGGGGGATGACGAGACAGATTGGTCTGGTATAATTACAGAGGCGAAAGGCATGGGGGGGAAGTTGCCGGTGCTGGCCTTTGGGCAGCACACGGATCTAGTCTCCAGGGAAAAGGCTCTGGCTGCGGGCGCGGACACCGTGGTGTCCAACGCCCTCTTCTCTACAGATACGCCACGTCTTATCGAGAAATATATGAAATAAAGGAGGTAATATGCCCACCAAGGTAGGGATCAACGGCTTCGGACGAATCGGTAGGCAAGTGTTAAGGGCCATCATGGAGCAGCACCCCGGTGAGCTTGAGGTTGTGGCCGTGAATGACCTGACCGACCCCAAGACCAACGCCCACCTCTTCAAGTACGACAGCAACTACGGAAAGTACCCTGGGACCGTGGAGCCCCGGGAGGATTCCATAGTCATCGATGGGAAATCGGTGAAGGTCTTCGCGGAGCGGGATCCGGGCAAGATCCCCTGGCGAGACGTTGGCGCTGAGATCGTCGTGGAGTCCACGGGGATCTTCACCAACGCAGAGCGGGCGTCGGCCCACCTTCAGGGTGGGGCCAAGAAGGTTATCATCTCAGCCCCGGCTCGCGGTGAAGACATAACCATAGTCTTGGGTGTGAACGAGAGCAAGTATGATCCCAAGGCCCACAACGTTATCTCCAACGCCTCTTGCACCACCAACTGTATCGCTCCGGTGGTGAAGGTGCTTCATGAGAGCTTTGGGATCAAGCACGGCCTCATGTCCACCATCCACGCTTACACCAACGACCAGCGTATTCTGGACCAAGCCCACGAGGACCTGCGCCGAGCTCGCGCCGCGGCGATGAGCATAATACCCACCACCACAGGGGCGGCTCGGGCCGTTACTCTCGTAATGCCAGAGCTCCTGGGCAAGCTCCACGGGATGGCTTACAGGGTTCCCACTCCTACCGTCTCGGTGGTTGATTTTGTCGCCGAGCTGGACAAAACCACCAAGGCGGAAGAGGTGAACGAGGCCTTCAAAAAGGCATCTGAGAGCTCTCTAAAGGGCATCCTCGCCTACTGCGATGAGGAGCTGGTGAGCATGGACTTCAAGGCCAATCCCCACAGCGCGATCTTCGACGCCCCTACCACTATGGTGATGGACAACACCATGGTGAAGGTAGTGGCCTGGTACGACAACGAGTGGGGCTATAGCTGCCGAGTGGGGGACCTGGCGGCCTTCATCGCGAAAAAGGGGCTATAACTTAGGGAGTATGGATAACGTGAGGGGTGGGCTGTAGTGTAGCCCACCCCTCGCTCTTTTTGGTTTATATTGCTTATTGATGGCTTGGACTGCATCAAATCAGCTCGATCAGCGTTATGAATACAACACTCATTTCCCGACATCAGGATTTATTAAGTTAGAATGCTATGATCTCCATTTCTCCTGCTCGTAGAAATCGGGCGATCTTGACGGCTGCCGCGACACTGGTGGTAGCCTGGCTCCTCTTCTCCGCCAGGGGAGTCCTGTTCCCATTTATTTTTGGGTTAGTATTTGCTTACCTTTTGCTGCCCCTGGTAAACCGCATTGAGAGGGTGATCCCCTTGCCGCAGAGAATGAGGGGCCTCGCTCGACTGGTGTCAGTGCTGATCGTCTACACCGCGTTCGTTGCGCTATTTACTATTGCAATAGCTCTTGTGGGGCCAACCTTGGCGCACCAGACCGGCAACTTTGTGGACTCGTTGCCTCAATACTACACACAGACCCAGGACTTCTTCGAGGGTTGGCTGGGGTCTTTCCGGGCCAAGGTGCCCCAGGATATGCAAGCACTGATAGAGAAGGAGATCACTGGGGCGCTGGGAGCCGTAGGGGGACTGGTTCAGGGGGCTTTGCTTCAGACAGTGAAGATAGTTTCCCTGACCTTCAGCTTAATCATAGCCATAGTATCCATTCCGGTCTGGCTCTTCTATATACTGAAGGACGAGCGCCAGCTCATGGGCAGTTTTTACTCACTATTCTCTCCATCCATAAGACCAGATGTGGAGGAAGTGCTCCGTCGAGCAGATAAGGCGCTCTCCGCATACATCAGGGCGCAACTGCTGCTGGGGCTGATAGTGGGAGTCCTTATCTATGTAGGTCTATTGGCTCTAAACGTCGAGTTGGCTTTGACCCTAGCGATCGTCGCTGGCATAACGGAGCTGATCCCTGTTGTGGGGCCGATTATCGGGGCTATCCCGGCTTTGCTGGTCACCCTAGCCACTGCTCCCGAATCGGCCCTATGGGTTCTTCTCCTGTTTGTAGTAGTACAGTCAGTGGAGAACAACCTGCTGGTCCCAAGGATTCAGGGCAGCGCAGTCAACATCCACCCGGCGGTGATAATGGTGCTGCTAATTGTAGCCAGCGAGGTGGCCGGGGTAGTGGGGATGATAGTGGCTGTGCCACTGGCAGCGATGTCCAGGGAGATTTTTACGTACCTTTACCACAGGTTGGGCCAAGAGGGGGAGGGCCCGTCTCCGACTCAGGGAACGTAGCTCTTTCCCTCCTCGGCAAGCTCCACATCGCCGCCAAAGGACTCTCTGGCGATAGCCAGGACCTGCTGGCGGTCCCGGCGGGGCCAGAGGTGAGTGATGATGAGCCGTTTTACACCGGCCCTTCGGGCTATCTCCCCGGCTTCTTTGGCGGTCAGGTGCCCCCTCAGGTCTCCAAAGTCCTCGTCCTCAGACAGGTAGGTAGCTTCGCACACCATTATGTCGGCCCCTTTGGCCAGCTCGACCAGGGCTTCACAGGGCCCGGTGTCTGAGGAGAAGACCGCTTTGCCGCTACCGTAGACGGCCACTGCGTGGGATGGGATGTAGTGGACCACCGGCGCTGTTTCCACCGTCAAGTCTCCTATCGCGAAGGTGTCCCTGGGTTTGTACTCCCTCACCTGAAAGGCATCGGAGAAGAATGTGTTTGGGGCCGGGTCTAGATGAGAGAACATTCCCTTGAGGATGGAGTGGGATCCGGGCGGCAGGTAGAGGATGGGGCTAGACCGTTCTTCAGGGGGGAGGCCGTATTTCAGGGCATAACGTAGTGGGATCAAGTCCAGGAAATGATCGGCGTGGATGTGGGTAATAAGGATCGCGGTTATGGCTGGTATGGGAATGTGTCGCTGGAGGCTGCTCAAGACCCCGGTGCCGCAGTCCACCAACAAACGGGTCGAGCCTTCCTCCACTAGCCAGCCGCTGCACGCGCCCCCGGCTCCTGGGTAGGCTGCCGATGTGCCTAAGGCTGTTAACTTCATCTAGTTCGGCAAGCTCACTACAAAAATAAGCTCTCTAGGAACCCGACCTGGGCTCCTGGGATGCAGTCCGTTGGTTGTCGATAGCGGCAACGAAGGTCTTTACGGACGCTTCTGATGAGAAAAGCTCTTTGGGCAGGACTACTCCATCAGCGACCATTCGCTCCATACCCTCCTGGCACTCCGATTTGGCGAGGCTGGCAACCCAATCTTGACACGCCTGAGGCTTGAACTCGTGGATGGCGCACAGAGCTCGCGGGCCATCGAAGCGCAGGAAAACGCAACCCACAGAATCGTGCTGCATTATCTGGTGGCCTGGCTTTGGCGGGTAGGGCCTGGTATATGTCTCGCGAAAAGCGTGACCGCTCATTCCCAAGGCGGCGGCGATTTCTTCGGTCTCTTCTGTATCCATTAGCGGTTGCCATTTTATGCAGCAGACGCCGCACTGAAAGCAGGGGACCTCCCCGGCTTTTTCCGCCTGATCGTAGGGTTGAAGGGTTACATTCATAGATGTCTCAACAGTAACCTTAAAACAGGGCATTTACCTATTTCTTGAGCCGCGGAGACCCACCCTGGTGGCTAGGAACTCAGTATGATTACACACCAGAAGCGCCTGGCTGTCAAGGAGTAACCCATGAGGGCGTTTACTATCCCCCCAAATCCGTCGAAACGCCGGGGCGCAAAGCCGCAGGTCTAAAGCCAGGCCCCTTGGTAGTAGGGGGAACTATGGCGGCTGGTCTGTCGCTGACAGTAAAACCGAATTGAAGCATGAAGTGGGCTCGAAGTGTGTCATCTTGGGAGCCTGTGAATATTTGTAAGTGGTTTGTAAGTGGGCGGGTATTATTATAAACCCGCACTATAAAAGGGTAAGCAGGAAAGGAGGGAAAATACACAAGGAGCCGCAATAGGCCACCGGAAAATCCTAGCTAAAGATCAAAAAGGAGGAAAGATTATGAGTGCCGACTCATTGTATGACGACATTAGGGGCTTTTTAAGATTAACGGCTCGAGTCGTTTCTCAGGTGGGCAGCAACATCAACGTCGGTGAAACTTTCACGCTCAGATTCACTGGCAGCAACTCCGCATACGCGGCAAACCTCGTTGGAGAGCCTCGTATTGTGTTCCGCAATCCGCGGATATTTGTGCAAGGCACCGCATTCGCCGCGCCAGTAAATGGATCAGCTTGGCACAATTTACCCGATACAGAGCTGTTTCCGGGTGAATCGAGTTCAGTCGATATCGTGTTTAGGGCGAACAGTGACTTGGGGTTCTGGGACGATATTTTCAGCGCGGAGCACGTTGCGGAAGCATGGATTCTTGGAGACCTCGACCAGGATCGGTTCTTCCAGATATGGAACAAAATTGACGTTCGCCAAGAGATTGACGAGACCTAAGGAATGAAGGGATGATTGCCTAACACGCCGATTGAGCTGGCTGGACGAAGCGCGCCAACACCTGCCCAGCCGCTCATAGGTGGTGTTTGCCTAAGGCCGGACATCTGTGGGGGGGCGGCTATGCC
>JAENIT010000020.1 GCA_016844365.1 Dehalococcoidia bacterium | reverse complement strand
GGTCCTCCTTTGCTTCGAGTTTTATGCTAACCCTAAGTTACAGAGGACGGCGGGTGCTTTCAATCTTTACCCAATTTCACACTTAATAGTGTAGAACCAACTCATACAAGCGATTGACACGCCCTCGGCGTCAAGGATACAATGATGCCGACCGCATTATAGGATTGAGCGGCTACCTTCATTTATTCAAAGGTGGGGAGATGCCTTACGAGAGTAAGAAAGAGTGGCTAGATAAGGTTTACAAGCCCGCAGTGCAGCGTAACCCAGAGCGGGAGCCCAGCTTCGACACAACCTCTGGGATAACTATGGAGCCCTTGTACACGCCCGACGACGCCAAGGGCTTGGACTCCGATGAGAAGCTCGGCTACCCCGGTGAGTATCCCTTCACTCGCGGGGTGCAGCCCACCATGTACCGGGGCCGGCTATGGACTATGCGCCAGTACGCAGGATTCGCCTCTGCGGAGGAGAGCAACCGAAGGTATCGCTTCCTCCTGGAGCAGGGACAGACGGGCCTGAGCGTAGCCTTCGACCTGCCCACCCAGTGCGGCTACGACTCCGACCACCCGATGTCGGAGGGCCAGGTGGGCCAGGTGGGCGTGCCCATCGATACCCTACGGGACATGGAGGTCCTCTTCGACCAGATACCCCTGGCCAAGGTGAGCACCTCAATGACCATCAACGCCACAGCTCCCATTCTATTAGCTCTATACCTCGCCCTGGGCAAACGGCAGGAGTGCGACCTGAACACCCTGGATGGGACCATCCAGAACGATGTCCTCAAAGAGTACATCGCCCGAGGCACTTACATCTTCCCGCCCAAGCCCACAATGAGGCTGGTTACCGATGTTTTCCAGTTCTGCAGCGAAAACGTTAAGTCCTGGAACACCATCAACGTCAGCGGCTACCACATGAGGGAGGCGGGATGCACCGCGGCTCAGGAGCTGGGGTTCACCCTGAGCAACGGCATCGCTTACGTCGACGCCGCCCTGGAGGCCGGCCTCCAGGTGGATGACTTCGCTCCCCGCCTAGGCTTCTTCTTCGTGTCCCAAAACAACCTCCTGGAAGAGGTGGCCAAGTTCCGCGCGGCCCGTCGGATGTGGGCTCGCATCATGCGAGAGCGCTTCAACGCCAAAAACCCCAGGTCCTGGATGCTGCGCTATCACACCCAGACGGCCGGGGTTAGCCTCACTGCCCAGCAACCCATCAACAACATCATCAGGACCACCATCCAGGCCCTGGCCGCTGCCCTCGGGGGAACTCAGTCCCTCCACACCAACTCTTGGGACGAGGCCCTCTCCCTGCCCAGCGAAGAGGCGGTGCAGGTGGCGCTGCGCACCCAGCAGGTAATTGCCTACGAGAGTGGCGTGGCCGATGTTATCGATCCCCTGGCTGGCTCTTACTACGTGGAGAGCCTCACCGATTCCCTGGAGGAGAGCCTCACCGATTCCCTGGAGGCCAAAGCCCAGGAGTATATAGACAAGGTCGACAGCTTGGGTGGAGCGGTAGAGGCTATAGAGCAGGGGTACATACAGCGAGAAATCCAGGAAGCCGCCTACCAGTTCCAGATGGATGTAGAGAGCCAAAAGCGTACCATTGTGGGGGTTAACCGGTTCACCGGCCCTAAGAGCAAGATCGGCAGGGCATACAAGGTGGACCCCTCTTGGGAGCAGAAGCAGAAGGAAGGGATTAGAGAGATAAAGCGGACTCGGGACCATAAAGCGGCCACTTCGGCCCTAATAAACCTGGAGCAAGTGGCCCGGAGCGATGGGAACACCATGCCCGCTTTGATAGATTGCGTAGAGGCCTACTGCACGCTGGGTGAGATGTGCGACGTCTTAAAAGGTGTCTTTGGGGAGATGAAAGAGGTGCTGGTCATCTGATCCCGTTTGATCTGTCATTCTGAAGGAGCCCTTCGATTGAACGCAGGGTACACTCCGCGACTCAAGAATCTCAGTGCCGTAAATCTCGTGGAAAGATTAGTTTCTTCGACTTGCTCAGAGTCGTCCATGCCAGTCTGCAACTGGCACCACGAAGGATGAAAACTAAGGTTGCCCTTCGACAGGCTCAGGGCGAACGGGAAAGGTTGGGGTCGCCCGCTCGTGGTGAGCATGTCGAACCATGAGCGGGCAGGTCGTAACCCGCGTCTTGCATTTTCAGATAAATAACACCCTGACTTAGCCTTTATAGGAGCCAGCCAAATGATTAAAGGAATAGACCACATCGCTATCGCAGTTAAAAACCTCGACGAAAACGTAAAGTTTTATCGGGAGACCTTCGGTATCGGAGAGCCGGTGAAGCTGGAGACCATTGAAGAGCAGGGGGTGAGAGCCTGTCTCCTCTCCTTCGGCAACTGCTTCATCGAACTCCTTGAGCCTACGGACCCCAACAGCACCGTGGGCCGCTTCATCGAGCGGGAAGGTGAGAAGATGCACCACATCTGCCTTGAGACCGACAACGTAACCGATGAGCTGAAGCACATGGCAGACAAGGGGCTGCAACTGATTGATCAGACCCCTCGTCAGGGGCTGGCAGGAATGATTGGATTCCTACATCCTCGCTCTACCAGAGGAGTACTCATAGAGCTTGTGCAGAAGATACCACAAGGGGGCGCAGTAGCGGCGGCAACCATGGAAGGCAGTAAGATCAGGATACTCATCGCTAAGCCCGGGCTGGACGGCCACGATAGGGGCGCTAAGGTGGTGGCTCGAGCCCTTAGAGATGCAGGCATGGAGGTCATCTACACGGGCATCCGCCAGACCCCGGAGATGATCGCGGAAGCGGCGCTGCAGGAAGACGTGGACGCCGTGGGGCTTAGTATCCTCTCCGGAGCTCATATGGAGCTATGCCCCAGGGTCATTGGCCTCCTCAAGCAGAAGGGCATGGACGACGTTACGGTGTTCTTGGGTGGTATAATACCGGATGAGGACATAGAGACCCTTAAGGAAATAGGCGTGGCCGGTGTCTTTGGCCCAGGTTCGTCCACCAGAGACATCATCGAGTTCGTGAAGGCATCCGTAAGCCCTCGGAAATAAAATGGAGATATGGCAACAAGTCCTAGAAGGGAACCGCAGGGCTCTCTCCAGGCTAATTACTATCATTGAGAATAGAGAACCTCAGGCTGAGGAGGCGATGAAGGGCCTCTATCCATATACAGGCAGGGCTCTGACTATCGGTATAACAGGCCCGCCAGGGGCAGGCAAGAGCACCCTTGTTAACGAGCTTGCCAAGGAGTTCCGCCGCCGGGATAAAAAGGTGGGTGTCGTGGCGGTGGACCCATCCAGTCCCTTCACTCAGGGAGCGATCCTTGGGGACCGGGTTCGGATGCAAGAATTGCTCGGGGATCCCGGCATCTTCATTCGCAGCATGGCCACCCGTGGGACCACCGGCGGCCTATCTGAAGCCACAGCCGACGTGGTCGCCGTTCTGGAGGCCTTTGGGAAAGATGTGGTGGTGGTGGAAACAGTGGGCACGGGGCAGGACGAGGTGGAGGTGATGCGTACCGTTCAAACGGTGGTGGTAGTGCAGACCCCAGGGGGCGGCGACTCCATCCAGGCCCTTAAAGCCGGCATTTTGGAGATAGCCCACATCTACGCTGTGAACAAGGCTGATAAGGATGGGGCTAACCAGGCCGCAGCCTATCTTAGGCAGGCCATGTCCCTCCTACCTCAAGTAGGCTGGAAACCCCCCATTATAAAGACCGTAGCCACCCGCGGCGAGGGTATATCCGAGCTGGTGGACGCTATCGAAGAACACACCAAGTACCTGGATAGCACGGGCGTGGGCAAGCAGCAGGAACTGGCTAGGGTGAAGCACCACCTCATCTCTCTAGCCCAGCGGGAGCTTTATCAGCGTCTACGCAAGGCTCAGGATGGAGACGGCCCCGTGGAGGAGATGATTCAGGCGGTGGCGCGCCGAGAGTTGGACCCTCACACCGCCGCTAGAAGGCTTGTTGACTCCGTGATCGCCTCGGCCGAGCCGGCCACCCCCCAGCTACGCCCTTAAATCGTACCCCTGTATGTTACCAACTTTTGCTCCTCTTCTCATACATATCCGTCTCTCAGACCCTCGTAATGAAACGGCGGCGGTTCCCGTCTGCCTCAAGAAAGCCCTCGGGCCGGGAATCCAAAGTAAGGCCCACAGATTCAGGGAGGTACAGGAATGGAAAGCCTACCTATAGGCGCTAGTAACTTATGGATTGGCCTGATTACGGTGCTCCTCAGCCTGGCGGTTGTAGCCTTTTTCAGCAGCTCCGAGGCAAGCCTGATCTCTGTGAACAAGATACGAATCAGGCACCTAGCGGAGCAGGGCAACGGCTCTGCTCAGGCGGTGCAGAGAGTTATAGGCAGACACGATAAATTCTTTGCCACCATTCTCCTGACAGAGAACGCCTTCATAATCTTCTCCTCTTCCATGGGAACGGCTCTGGCCATAGGCATCCTGGGAGAAGGTGAACAGAGCATTGTGATTGCCACACTGATTATGACCTTCCTAGTGGTGACCTTTGGCGAGATCACTCCCAAAAGCCTGGCGGCCCAGGCCTCCGAGAAGTTTTCGTTAATTGTGGCCCGCCCCATTGAGATCATAATGGCCCTGGAGACTCCCATAATCGCCTTCTTCACGATCATCCCCCGTGCCGTGGCCAGGATGCTGGGCCACAGGATTGTCCCAACCACTCCTTTCGTCACTGAGGCCGAAATAAGGATGCTTATAGATATCGGAGGGGTGGAAGGGTCTGTAGAGGAGGCGGAGCGGGAGATGCTCCACAAGGTCTTCTCCTTCACCGACCGCCAGGCCATGGAGGTGATGACTCCTCCGCCGGAGATCATGTGGTTGGACAAAGACGCTACCCTGGCTGATTTCTACGCCCTTTTCGCCAGGTCCTTCCACGCCCGCTTCCTTGTGTGCGATGGAAACCCTGACAGCGCTATAGGCATTCTCTATATAAAGGACCTTTTGAAAGCCCAGGCTGAGGGTCTCATCGACCAGAATAGCCCCCTCGGAATCCTCGTCCGTCCAGCATACTTCGTGCCTGAGACCAAGCGGATAGGCGCGCTTTTCGAGGAAATGAAGTCGGGAAGGCACCAGATCACAATCGTAGTTGACGAGTTCGGAGGCACTGCGGGGCTGCTTACTCTGAAGCAGCTCATCGAAGAGATAGTGGGCGTCGTCGGTGATGAGCTTCAACAGGAGGAGAAGGAGTTCGAGACCATCGACGAGAACACAGTCCACGTGGACGGCAGTATGAGGATCGATCAGGCCAATGATGAGCTGAGCCTGGCCTTACCAGAGGGCGACTATGAGACCATTGCCGGATTCATACTATACTCCCTGGGAAGAATCCCCCATGAGGGAGAGCAGGTTGTATACAAAAACTTGAAGCTGGTAGTTACTGAGATGAAGGGCGTTAAAATAGAGATGGTGCTGGTTACTAAAGAGGGATAACGTTTGTTCATGTACGGGCAAGTTCTAAGCCTGCCCCTACAATGTGACCCTACAATAAACTATCTGGAGGGTTTTCTCCCTGATGTCAAGCCGTAGCAGTGAAGGAACACCTATAAATACACAACGCCTCAGGCTAACTTTCACTTGTGGAGAAGAGGTCAAATACATCTCCCATCTGGATATGATGCGCTTCTGGGAGCGGGCGCTGAGGCGGGCTTCCTTGCCCCTAGCGTACTCTGTGGGCTTCAGCCCTCATCCCCGCATCTCCATCGCCGCCCCCCTGGCCGTCGGCTACACAAGCAGCGGCGAGCTGATGGACGTTTTCCTCGATGGGCACGTGCCACCCCGAGATCTCCTCGCGCGAGTAAACACTCAGTTGCCCAAGGGAGTAGACTTGTTAGAGGCTGAGGAAGCAAATCCCCTGGCGCCTTCACTCCAGTCCCTGATACAGGCCGCCGAGTATATGGTGCGGGTGAACAGCCAGGGCCGCTCCCATGCGGAGGTTGACAGCTCCATCAGAGAAATAATGGCACGGGAAACAATGCCCTGGGAGCACTTGAGGGACAGCCAACTCCGCAGTTACGATCTCCGCGCTCTTATCTTAGACCTGTGGTTGGCAGAGCACACCATCCACCAATGTATGCTCGGGATGCGCCTCAAGGCCGATAGCTCCGGGGCGGGACGTCCAGAGCAGGTGGCCCAAGCCCTGGGTTTCTCCGAGCACCCGATCTCCATCCACCGCACCCGAATCATCCTCCAAGAGAACAACAGGGAGAGGACAGCGCCTGGGGACGCCCAGGCGCTGTCCTCAAAGAACCCAAAGGGCCAAAGGGCAGGGGATGGAAAACGGTAATCGCCGCCGACCTGGTTATGCTTACCCCCGGACAGATCACCGCACCGAAGCCCCCATCGGAGTGTTAGGCGCTAAATAGACCGCATTCGCCGCCGGAGTAGCGCTCCGCCACTGAGAAGAGATAGCCCCGCCAAACTGAAGACGAGTAATACATTCACGAATTGACTGTCGCCTGTCTTTGGCAATGTGGACGGCACTGAACCGGCCACCACCTTAACGGTCCCTGTCATGCCCTGCTGAGCGTGGGTCCCCACCGGGCAGTACATCTGCCACTCCCCGACCGTGGAGAAGGTGTACTCGCCAGTGTTGTTCCCCCCTGGCGCTACGTTAGCCTCGAACAGTTTCTTCTCGATCTGTTGTGCCTCGAGCTTAAACGTGAGATTGTGGTTGTTTTGCCCCCCATTGGTTACAATGAACTTTACCGGCTGTCCTTGAGACACGGTGATCTCCTTGGGCGCAATGGCAAAGTTGGTCAAGGTGATACTAACATCCTGCAGGGTTGGCTGGGCTAAGGCTAAGGAATATCCTGTCACTGTTGCCATAAGCGCTATCAGAGCTAGCCCGCCGAGGGCCAAGAGCCTCATCGCAGAGCGACCCGTTCTCCCCGTTACTGATCCCATACTGGTTCCTCCTCTTACATGCAGCAAATTAGGTGAATATAACAAACCCCATCGAGTATGTCAAGGTCAACTGGGCTCAGTGTTACTGGGGGGACCAACCTTTGCTATCCAGAGCGGTTGAGTGTATCATAAGCTTTGAGAGGGGCTGAGGTAGTATCTAGATAGCGGCCTGAGAGAAGGTCAGTGGCGACACTAGGGGAGGTTCGATATGCCCATTCCAGGGCCTTTTGAGCTATTGATATTGTTCGTCGTGGTCCTGTTAGTTTTCGGGGTGGGTAAGCTCCCGGAAGTGGGAGCAGCTTTAGGCAAAGGGATCAGGGACTTTCGCAAAGGACTGTCCGAGGACGATGAGAAAAGGGCCAGCAAGAGTGACCATGGCCCTTTATAAGATCTGTCAATGAAGCCCGCACCTATGGATTGCCCTTCGGGTTAATCAGCCCCATTATGACCCCCCCGCTCAGGTTAAGGCCATTAGTTGCGTTCCCGCAGACGGCCGACTAATCCAAATTGAAAGGCTACCTAACTGTGTAGGAAGCGGTACGAGTTTTCGATGTTGAGGCCGGTGGGAATAAGCTTCTTTTCGGTTAAGAGGGCGAGGGCGTTGGTCATGACGACAAAAGAGAGGGATATCCCAATTGTAAGAATGAGACGCTCCATCGCAACGATTGGCACTAGGTTCTGCCACACTGAAGCTGGCATGTTAAACACCCAAACCCAAGCAGCGCCTCCGACTGCATGAGCCGTAAACGTGGAGCCTAGAGATCGAAGAAGAAGGGTGTCTCTCTTGAAAAAGGCGAGAACCGGAATTGTCCAGAATAGCGCGTAATACCAAACCTGCCGGCCCATGGGGTTTGCCCAAAAGACAAGCATTGCCACCAGGGGAACTAGGAGAATCTTCGTGTCTCGAGCTTCCCTCGGGCTCAATGAAAAGTACCATACGGCAAAGAGGGTGGGGAACAGCCTAACAATTGGACCAGCCTCAAGGGGGAACCCATTCAAGCCGAAATTGGTGAAGGTAACCAAGAATACCGCAAGTATGCCGGCTGGCCCGCCTAAGAATGCGCCAGCTACTGGGCCGAACAGATCAAATAGTGTAAAAGAAACCTTAGCCCCAGCTAGACCACTAATTGGCACTTGTTGGAATGCAAACCCAATAACTGCAAATAGAGCTATAAAGACAACCTTCTTCTGCCTTTCGTTCATAGCCTACCCCCTTCAGTAATAGCCTACCAATATTAGGATACGCTCCTTAAAAAGTCAATCCCCCCGACACTTCTATGTTCGCCCCTGTTATATAGCTGGATTCCTCTTTCAGCAAAAAGAGTAGGGCGTTGATTATGTCTGAAAACGCGGCGGCGCGGCCTATGGGGACAGGAAGTGTTACTTGGCTGGTTTCCAAAATGCCCGGCGAGATGGCGTTAATTGTTATACCCCACTTTGCCTCCTCTTGGGCTAATATCTTCGTGAGGGTCAGGACGCCAGCCTTTGCGATGAAGTATGGGGTAGTGTTGGGACGAATGGGGAGCTTTTCAGCTCCCACGTTGCCAAAGCTGATGATACGTCCATACCTCTGCTCCCTCATAATTGGGAGACCTGCTTTGGTCATGTAGAACACGGAGTACAGGTTGCTCTCAATAACATCTCGAAACTCCCAACTCTCGGTCTCCTCCATGGGCTTGAATAGAAAGTTCCCAACGTTGTTCACCAGAATATCGAGCCGCCCGAAGGTTTCCGTAACTGTCGCAATCAATCGCTGAGCATCTTTTTCATCTGTCACGTCTCCTTGAACAAGGAGCGGCCCTTCGACATACTTCTCTATCGCTTGCACGGTCTCTTCTGCCTCTTTTTTACTCGTCCGGTAGTGGACAGCAACTTTAGCGCCGTGGGATGCCAGTGCAATTGCCATCGCCGCCCCCAGGCCTTTTGCGCTTCCAGTAACCAGGGCAACCTTCCCTGTTAAATTAGGTTCGCTTCCCATTCTTGCCATATCAAATCCAGAGTGGTTTTCCTCTGCCTTACTTTACAGTATGCCCTATATCTCGACCACTGTTTTACAAGATAATCTCGATTTGCACTTTAACATTTTGGACATGGTTGAGCAATGAGGCTCCATATCCATTTGATCGTAAGCAGTTGTGGGGCTGTAGCGGGGATAACCCATCAGGCGTCGCACCACTGACCAGTTCACCACCTTTGCCTTAAGCGCTCTGGCTACTGGTAGGGTGTATTGGGGCATCCGACGCCCCGGAGCGCTCTCCCTTCAGATGGGTGACGCATCAGTCTCACAGCGGCTTAGCAGTGGTAGCCAGTGATGGC
>JAENIT010000186.1 GCA_016844365.1 Dehalococcoidia bacterium | reverse complement strand
GCTTGGTCGCTGTATGAACTGACCAGCGATGAGCCCAAGATGGCTGAGCACGTGGCATTTCTGAAGGGATACCCGTTATTTGAAGGGGTGCCTGCGGAGGAGTGGTGGTTCCTGCTGCAACACGTTACTCTTGATCGTCACCCCAGTGGCACTGCCATCATTCATCAAGGAGATGCTGGTGACAGGTTCTACGTTCTGGTGAGTGGAGAAGTGGCCATATTAATGCGCGATGTATCGGGAATGTGGCGACATATTGCTACCATGAGCCGAGGCGCATACTTTGGCGAGCTGGCTCTTCTCTACGATGTCCCGCGCACAGCGAATGTGGTAGCCCATTCCGATATCGAGGTATTATCCATTGAACGAGAGAAATTCCACCAGCTAGCCCAAGGCGCTCCACATTTATGGGTCAGTATCAATCGGGCTGCCGTTAGTCGGCTACCCATTTAAAGCTGATCGATGTGTCTGCCCCAAGATATTCTATTGGGCAAGGGTTGTAGAATGCTACTGAATAATCATACCCTGATGAGGTAGATACCATGCCTGTGGTGGCGCGTTACAAGGGATATGCAGTGCATCGGCTAAGGGAGCCCAACTACAAGGTGCTGGATGGCAAAGAGGTCTACGAAGTTATCCACGAGGCCCTAGGGCGTATCGCCTTCCGGTTCACTGCCTACTACAACCCCAGGGCCAAATCTCTGCTAACAGTGCTGGACAAAGAGGAGGCCTTGGGGAGGATGCTGGAGCCAGCCATTGTTGCGATGAAGGCAAAGATAGATTCCAGCGACCTGACGGACGGAATGCTGCACGTGGGCGTTAAGTCGAGCGCCAGAGCAGTTAGCGCTCCAGGAGGGGCTTCTTGAAGCTGTCCACCCTGCTCGATGCCCTTCCTGATAAGAGAACGCTAGGGTCTGCGGACCCCGAAGTAACTGTCCTGTGCTATGACTCTCGCAGTGTCCACGAGGGGGCGCTCTTTGTGGCCGTGCCCGGACTTAACGTGGACGGCCACGATTTTATTCCCCAGGCTGTGGACAAGGGGGCGTCAGTTGTTGTGGCCCAGGAGGATCGGTATCGGTCAGGGGCTTCCTGGGTTGCCTCCCTTCCGCCCTCCATGCCCGTGGCGCTTGTTCCGGACAGCCGTAGGGCTCTGGCCCTGATCGCAGCGGCCTTCTATGGACATCCTGCTCGAAGACTGAAAGTGGTGGGCATCACCGGGACCGACGGTAAGACCACCACCACCTTCCTGACCAGCGCCCTTCTGGAGGCTGGCGGCCACAAAACAGGTTTCATGAGCACCGTAGCAATAAAAGTGGGGTCGGATACCTGGCACAACGAATCGGGGCAGACCACCCAGGAGGCCCCGGAGGTTCAGGAGCTTTTAGCCCGTATGTCGGCCGCCGACGTCGGCTACGCCGTTGTTGAGACCTCATCCCATGCCCTGGCTCTGGATAGGGTCACAGGGTGTGAGTATGACGTGGCGGTGGTCACCAACGTTTCCAGCGACCACCTGGATTTTCACGGCACCCAGGAGGAATATCTGAGGGCAAAAGCCCGTCTGTTCCGTATGGTCGGTGAGTCGATGGACAAAGGCGTCCCGAAAGTAAGCGTCCTGAATGCAGACGACAAATCGTATGGTTACCTGGCTAAGGATGCTTGTGGCCGCGTTATCACCTACGGGATCCAGAATCAGGCTCAGGTCATGGCCAAGAACTTGGTCTGTCAAGGTCTCAGCAGCAGGTTCACTTTAGTGGCTCCAGAAGGACAGGCCTCGGTGAGCCTGCCCATGCCCGGCGAGTACAATGTTTACAACTGTCTGGCTGCGGTGTCCGTTGCCTTATCCCAGGGAGTGTCAATGAAGGCCATCAAGGAGAGGCTGGAGGCGGGAGTGGTGGTGCCAGGGCGAATGGAGAGGGTGGATGTAGGCCAGCCCTTCAACGTTTCGGCCCGTGACCAAGGGGAGACTGACGGTGGTCTTCGGCTGCGCCGGAGAGCGGGACCCAGGTCGGAGACATGGTATGGGCCTGGTCGCTGGACAGCACGCCGACTACTCCATTCTGACTGTCGACGATCCTCGCAGCGAAGCCCCAGATGCTATAATCGACGCGATTGTTACCGGGATGAGCGAGGCTGAGAGAGAGGAAGGTCGGGACTTCCTGAGGATTGTGGACCGACGTGAGGCGATAAAGTGCGCTCTCGAGAGGGCCGCGCCTGGAGACACGGTCCTTCTGGCGGGCATGGGCCCCGAACGCTGGTTGACGCTGAAGGACGGGAAGATACCCTGGAATGAGAAGCTACTAGCTGAGGAGTTGCTAACCGAGATACTTCAGGGTAGGGTGAGAGACTGATATGAGGATCGGAGCGCATGTTTCCGCAGCCGGCGGCATCAGCAAAGCCGTTGATAGGGCTGTGGACCTGGGAGCTGAGACCATTCAGATCTTCGCCTCCGCACCCCAGGGGTGGGCACACAAACCGCATACTCCGCAGGAGATAGAGAGGTTCACGAGCAAGGCCCGGGAGGCTGGCGTCGGGCCGGTATTTCTGCACGGAGTCTATCTTATCAATCTGGCCACGGATAACCTCCAGAACTTGGCCAAGTCTGTGGACTCGCTAACTTTCTCCCTGGATGTCGCCAACAAGATCGGGGCTGCTGGTGTGGTTTTCCATGTGGGCAGCCACAAGGGGGTGGGACTGGATGCGGTGATTGGTCAGATAAGGGACTCATTTCTCAAAGCGCTGGAGGGGGCTCCGGGGGAGGCGTGGATAATCATAGAGAACAACGCTGGCTCCGGGCAGAACTTGGGCGCTACTTTCGCCGAGGTTGGACGGATTATGCGCGAGGTGGGAAGCCCCAGGGTCAAGGTGTGTCTGGACACCGCCCACTGCTTAGCATCCGGATACAATGTCACCACCCAGAGCGGGCTGGAGTCCGCTATGGAGGAATTCGATCGAGAGGTGGGCCTGGAAAGCCTTGTGGCCGTCCATGCCAACGACTCCAAAGTCCCTCTAAGCTCCGGAGTGGACCGCCATGAGAACATAGGGCAGGGCTACATAGGCATTAGTGGCTTCGAGGTAATTATGGGCCATCCCGCCTTCCGAAACGTACCCTTCCTCCTGGAAGTTCCGGGTTATGACGGCAAGGGGCCGGACAAGGAGAATCTGAACACGCTTTTTTCTATACGCCAGAAACTGGACATAATGCCCTAACTCATTTTTTATCGGAATAGTTCGCGCCGGTTGCTACCAGCACTATAGGAGATGAATATGACGGATTTCATGGGCTTAAACGCTACTCGACGGAATCACGCTCTTGAGCACGCTACAATAACGGTGCTGCTGGAACGTATGGGCTTCAGGAGGAGGCTGGCCGGCCGCTCTAACGCCTCAGGATTTTACATACTGGGTAACCTTCCCACCGAGGCCGTGGAGAAAGCTGTGTCTGACGCCTTGACTCGCCTACAGCGTGGGGAGGCGGACCTGGCGGTGTCCCCCTTCTGCGGCACCAACCTGGCGGTAAGCGGCATATTGGCGGGGTTATGTACCCTGGGCATGACCCAAGGTCGTGGCGGCCTTGCCCAGCGAGCGTCCAACGCTATGCTTGGCGGGATCCTGGCGGTAATAGTTGGCCAGCCTCTGGGGGCCTTGGCTCAGAAGTATATAACCACCAGCCCTAACCTGGCTGGGGTTAAGGTTCGCAAGGTCGCTGCCACCGGATGGGGGCCGTTCACTGTCCACAAGGTGGATATCACTCAGGCGTGATGCGCCCTCCCACCTTCATTCATCGCCCGGCTTAGGTTCCAGAGGCCCATTGTTATAACTGCACCCATCAAGAATAGGGACAGGGCTACCGCAACGTTCAGGATGTTGACGCCCCACCATAGGTAGAGGAATATCGCAGGGTATACTACCATGTACGACTTTATAGCCAGGGGCAGAGGCGCGCCGTGCTGGTTCGCCAAGTAGAGGGTCAGGTTGAGGGACGTGTAAACAAAGGGGTAGAGGACTGCTAGCAGTACGCTGAGCCCTCCGTCCACTGCCAGGGCGGCTATGACCAGGGTCTCCCTGAAGTGATCGGCGAACTGGTCGAAGAGAGCGCCGAAGGTTGAGGAGCGGCCAGTGGCCCGGGCCAGAGCGCCATCGATGCCGTCCAGAAGTAGGGTGCTCACGAAGATAAGGAAGGCCACCCTGGGGTGCGAGTCGGCTAACAGGATAACGGCCACCCCTCCCGGAATCTGAAGTCCTGAGATTAGATTGGGGTGGACTCCAAGGCGAGCTAGAAGCCACACCAGGGGACTCAATAGAGAGGCCATGAATCGCCGGAAGGGGGCTATCAGCCTCCGCTCTACAGCCGAGTAAGAGTCCGTTCCACCCATGTCTCCATTCCTCCATTCATAGATACAGGGTAGCACAGGGTATGGGCACCGTCTATTTGTATTACGGAGACGATGACTTTTCCATAAGGGATGCCGTAACGGCCATTATAGGAGGGGTGGATGGCGATGATATGCCAGAGCTGAACACCTCGACTCTAGAGGGATCGAGCGTCTCCTTCGAGGAGCTGATGGCTGCGTGTCACACTTTGCCCTTTATGTCGCCAAGGCGCTTGGTTGTAGTAAAGGGTCTCTTGACTCGCTTCGGCCCTTCGATAAGCTCAAGACAG
>JAENIT010000185.1 GCA_016844365.1 Dehalococcoidia bacterium | reverse complement strand
ACTTGTCGGACTCCGCTTACGCGGAGAGTTTATCGAAAGGCTTGTTTTGAGCGTTCGACCGAGCTCATGCCGAAGTCTTGTCGAAGGAGGAGATGGTCATGAGAGTTACTATTAACCAGATCAAGGAGATGAAGGCGAAAGGGGAGAAGATCCCCATGCTCACCGCCTACGACTACTCCACCGCTCGGATTCTGGATCAGGCCGGCATTCCACTGCTACTGGTGGGGGACAGCCTGGGCATGGTGATGCTGGGTTATGATTCCACCATACCAGTCACCATGGAAGACATGATTCACCACGTAAAGGCCGTGGCTCGGGGCGCTCAAAATGCTCTCATCATCGGCGACATGCCCTTCATGACCTACCAGACCAGCCCGGTAGACGCCATGCGTAATGCCGGACGATTCCTCCAAGAGGGAGGCGCTCAGGCCGTGAAGCTTGAGGGAGGGGAGCACATGGCGGAGACAGTGCGCCGCCTGGTGGAGATCGGCATACCCGTTCAGGGGCACATCGGCCTTACCCCTCAGTCCATTAACCAGCTCGGAGGCTACCGAGTCCAGGGGCGGACTCCGGAGGCGGCGCGAAAGCTCCTCAACGATGCCGTAGCGCTGGAGGAGGCAGGGGTCTTCAGCCTGGTGCTGGAGGGCGTGCCGACTCCTCTCGCCAAGCTCATCACCGAGAGGCTGAAGGTGCCCACCATCGGTATCGGCGCGGGGCCTCATTGCGACGGCCAGGTGCAGGTGGTCCACGACATGCTGGGCCTTTATCCCGACTTCGTGCCCAAGCACGCCAAGCAGTACGCCAAAATTGGAGAGACCATCCGGGAGGCCGTCCAGTCCTACGCCCGCGAGGTGAAAGAGAATAGCTTCCCCACAGCCAAAGAGAGCTACACTATGGACGAGAAAGCGCTGGAGGGGCTGCTGGCCACGGAGAGGTAGCCTTTAAATTAACAGGCGTTAGTAGTATCATACTTGCAATCTGCGTGACACTTGAGACGGTAGCTGAAATGCTGTTCAAAAGGTTCTTGACCTATAGACCTCTCGCACTTATTGCCCTTATATGGCTGGCAGGAGTGGTGCTCATCCTAGGCAGCACGATAGGGGAGCCGGAGCCGATCGAGGTTGTCCACTGGGCCAATGGCCACATGATGGACGAGCCTCTATTGCCAACCTTCTCCAAGCAGTTCAATGCTGATGGCTATCGAACACAGTCAGGGAGGAGGATCAAAGTACGCCTATACCTAGTCAACTCCGGAGTTATCACATGCCAACTTATCCACCGGATTAAACCAAGGCCTTGTGATGACAACGAGGGCACAGGTGGCCATCACGGCGATGAACTGCCTGACCCGACCATCGTAACCCCGGTGGCCGATCACTGGCTGAGTTACGTGAACTACGCTGTGGGCCGGACGGTGGTCGACCTAAGCCAGACGAAGAACCTGGTTACAACGTGGATTGGCATCGTAACGTTGCCAAAGATGGCACAGTGTCTGGGTTGGCCAAACAAAGAGATCGGTATTGCGGATATCCTCGCGCTGCGGAACGACCCCAAAGGTTGGGAAAGTTGCCCCATAGCCGAGGCGGAGTGGGGCAAGCTCCCATTAGTGTCCTATACCGATCCCAACAGCTCTAGCACAGGCCGAAGTATGCTATTAACACTGTACGCCATTGCTGCTGGCAAGCAACCAGAAGCGCTCTCTCTGGCGGACGTGGAGGATCCGGCGGTAGTGCAATACGTCCGACGATTCCAAAGGGCAGTAGATCACTATGTACCGGACACGCTGATCTTGAACACAAAGATATACCTTGGGCCTCGCTACGGTCATTTCTTCTTCATAGCGGAGGATAACCTCGTTAAGCTATCCCAAGGGAAGATCAAGGTTAGCGAAGGTGGGGTCACTGAGCCCAGGGCCCTGAAGAGCAAGATGATCATGATCTATCCCAAAGAAGGCTCTATAGCTCACACGCATTCGGCTGCCATTGTGCAGGCAGATTGGGTCAGCCCAGAGCATGCTGAGGCCGCCCAGAAGTGGATCGAATACCTCTATCAGGAACCCAGCCAGCGGGCCTTTGTCCAGGAGGGCTTTCGCCCAGCAACAGACGTGGCGTATAAAGATGTCATTAACCCACGTTATGGGCTGGACCCAAGCAAGCCGCGAACTATCATAAACCCTAATGGGATACAACCTGCAGTGGCAGAGAAGATTGTAGAGTCTTGGGGAGATGTCAAGAACTCAGGTGTCGTTACCTTTGTAGTTGACAACTCCATGTCCATGGCGGGGAACAAAATGGACCAGGCGCGAGAGGGCGTCGTTCACGCTTTGGACAACATCTATAGTCGCAATCGGGTTGGGCTTCTGACGTTTTCCGCGGGCCTCAAGGAACGTGTGGAGGTAGCGCCGATCACCGAGAATCGCTTCAGGATCCGAGAGGCCTTAGACCGGATGGGGGCTGATGGAGGAGGCGCTCTATACGATGCCATCAAAGAAGCTATACAGATGACAGACCTTGCGGGCGGTGACCCACAAGCTATTAGAGGCGTGGTCGTACTCACCAGTGGCCGCGCCACGGGCGGAACACCCCTGCACGATCTGGTCAAGATGCTGTCAACAGAGGGGAAAACCATCCGTACATGCTCCGGATTCGAGAGGGAGACGACTTGTCTGGACGAGGAAGGGAAAGCCGTGACGAAACAGAGCATCATCGGAACTGGACTGATCCACGTTTTCTTTGTTGGAGTTGGGGAGGCGGATCTGGAGACATGTCGCATACTGGCGGAGGCCACGGGATCTGCATGCAAAGGGGCAACCGAGAAGGACCTCGGCGCCGTGCTTGAGGCCTTTTCAAAGTATTTCTAGGGTAGGACTAACATGGCCTGGCGGACAGCACTCGCGCATCCCTTGAGCCTCGGGCTATTGTTCGCTAGCCTACTGATGGCGGGCACCGTCAACGAAGTAGCGCCGTGGTCGGGACAGGCGATTTGGATGGTCCTCTGGGGTCTCTTAGCATACGGGTCCTCAGTTATGGTCGTTGTTCTCCGTTCACAGCCTCGCGCAAACACACTCACAGATTCGGTATCTGTAGCCCCTTCGGAGGATGTCACTCGTATCACAGTGGAAGCTTTGCGTCGGCTAAACGACCTCGCATTTTTGTCTCAGTGTGAATTGACGCGCCGGATTCCACACACGGTAGAGGCCACTCGTGCCCGAATCGACGGCACAGCTCCAGAGGAGGCGACTCCTTTGGGACGAGCGAAGGCTCTGAGCGAAGTGCTCCTCAATGCCATCCAGCGACTTGCACCTGCCCGTGAGGATGACATCAGCTCAGCCGCAGCTCTCGTGTATCATATCTTGCATGAGGAATACGTTCTCAGGCGGTCTACTGCCTCCATCATGACCCGCCACAATATTAGCGAACGCACCTTCTACCGCCATAGCGATACAGGGAGGAAAGCCGTAACCCAAGAGCTTTGGGCGCGGGAACAACAGCTTTCCCATGAGAAGACTCGAGGGCGCTGAAATCCTCCCTCCTACCCAGATCATACTATTTAATTACCACATCTCCATCTTCAACCCTGGATCGCGCTCCGCTGCTGAGCGTTAGCCCTCAGCCTGCATTCTCCCTCGCTTCTTTCTTACTCCACAGTTAACTCAGCCACGCCCAAAGAAATCCCGTATTGGGGCTTGCGCCCCTACACTAAAGAGCGAAAATAATCAGGCATAGCCCGTTCCTCTATTCCATCAAGAGGACGGGCCCGTCTTAGTCGGACAGGCAGCATGCTATCGATAAACTCGAGGAACGCTGCCTAATTCTATTTTTCAAGGGAATTAAGGGAATTATATGTACGACTTTAACAAAGTCGGCAGTTTTTGGCAGTTCCGCGTGACGTTTTGGCAGTTGCGAGGCTTTATTGTGGCACCAGAAAAACAAAAGGAGGAGCGTTATGAACGGACAAAGGACACCCACTTACCCAGAGGCCACAGGCGCCTTTAGGGCCTCGTCTACCATGAGGATCCTGGATGGCAGTGAGGGCAGGCCAGAACCAAGTTTGGAACAGCCCAGGAATGGACTGCCACCCACGTCCTGGGCGCTACTACTGTTCATGCTGGAGATCGACCTGCAGATCGCATTTACCTAAGTCACCGGAAGAGATACCGGGATGCCAGTACAGACATGACAGTAAACCAGATGGAATTGCAAGCCTTGGGATTAGAGGCCATCTCGATGTCAAAAGAAGAAAGGAGGAAGGTTATGAATCGGCCGGTGGAACCAGAAGTGGGAATAGGAGGGAGTCAGATGAACGAATACCCATCAGTAGGGGCACGGATTAAAGCTCGGGGAGCAGAAGTCCTAACGGCCACACCGAGCAGGGTGCTTGGCCTACTCGCCTTTACATTCGTCTTCACAGCGGTTGGCGCTGTTGTCGGCAGCAGCATCGGAAGGGCAGCGCTACTCCCGGGGATCATTGCAGGGTTCGCGACGCTGATGGCACTACTCGGGCTGAGAGAGCGATCCCCCATTAACCTCGGACTGCTCTATGCCTTCGGCGCGCTTGAGGGTGTGGTGCTCGGTGTCGTCCTCGACGCGTATGTAGCCCGTGGATTGAGCGGAGCCATCTTCCAGGCAGCCGTCACAACAGCAGGTGTGACGTTAGTCGCCGGTGCTTATGGTGCAACAACCAAACGGGACTTGACCTGGATGGGCAACATCCTGTTTACCGGGCTCGTCTCCGTGATTGTCGCCTCGGTGCTGGGTATCGTCTCATCAGTGCTGTTCACTGGCTACATTATTTACGATATGCAGCAGGTGGTGGCCGCCAAGAACGCGACCGAGGGAGATGCCATCTTGTTCGCCGTGAACATCTACTTGGATATCCTGAATCTGTTCCTTAACCTGCTGCAACTCCTGGGTGGTGGAGACGACTAACGGTATCGACACTGCTTCTTGCAAAGGTTTAGTTACCCACAGACAGTAAGGAGGACATCATGGTAGGAACGCCGTATGCAACAGTTCGCCGATTCGCTGAGGTATGTACAACCAACAAGATAGCGGCCTACGTGCGGAGCTTAGGTAGCACCAAGGATTGCGGGTCGCTTCCCGACCCCGAGATGGTTAAGCCAGTGCAGTTGACTCCCACCGACCTACTGTTATTGACTCAGACGTCTGAGACCAACGAGGAGTTAACTGGAGTCGTCCATGTACAGGTCAACATGCGCGCATTCCTTTCGCGCGAAGTCATCGACCAAGCGATGGCCACGGCGATACTGGCGTACGAGGAGGCCGGAGTCTTGCGCTTAGAAGTAGCCCAAGAAGAGTCCTTCTTTGGACTGTTCACGCGAACGGTTCTTAGGGCAATTCGAGTGGATAAGGCGCAGTGGCCGACTGACAGCCTGGAAGCCGTTTTGGAACGTTCGATACCATGGTTAGTTCGAGCAGACGACGTGCAGTGGCCGACCGACAGCCTGGAAGCACTTTTGGAATGTTCGATGCCCTATGGATCCAAGAGGGTGTCAGACATAATCTACGACTGGCTCGATAAAGACAGTGATAACCCCCGGTCAACCGCTGGTGCATCTGTCAGGGATGGAATGGTGAGAAGGGGCCTCTTAGACGTGGAGGTGATCCAGAGAAAGGTGCTGAGATTCTTTAAAGTAACCTCTAAGCACTACCTTCTACCAGAACACACATCCGCCTTGGTTAGACAGCAGCTTGTGGGATTTACATTGCGACAGGTGGCGGCGTGCCAGCAAACTCGCCCCGAAGTGCATGACCTACTTATGAAAGAAATTGGGGATGGATTCAGCAGGCGGGTGTATGACTCAGACTAATGGGAGCAAGGAGAGAGTTTAAGCAGGGTGCTTGTGGTAAATGCTCAGCAAAGATCTCGACCATCCAATAGACGGAGAAACACAGCTTGGCAAAGAAGAGTAAGGTGGTGACGCTATGGTGACGCATATTCTCGCTATCGTCCTATGGCTGGACGTCTGGGTGGCCATAGCGCTTTCGGCGCTATCCCTGCTCCTGATCTGGGCGTTACGGTCGTGGCGAGCGTGCCTGCTGAGAGGAGTACGCGGGGGGCCTGAAGGGGAGGACCCACGGTCTGAGATGGAGTTTCCCGCGGCCGCAACCGTCGCACTGGCTGTTGGCTGGGGGGCGCTCCACGATCCCTGGATGGCTTTCCTGGCGATTGCATTCATGGCCTGGGGCGACGCTTCTGCCGGGCTGGTTCGGGCATGGATGAATGGTTCCCGGTACCAAGCCATTACTGCATCTGCGGCGATGTTGAGCGTCTCCCTCGGCTCCGTATGGATTTTCCATCCATCAGTTGCAGGCGCGGCAGCGGCGGTGACTGCCACCTTCGCTGAAGCTTTCTGGCCCCTTACCCGAAGCAGGTTGAACGACAGTTGGCCGGTGGTCGGTTCGGCCATTGGCCTCATGGCCTTGGATCGTGTCGGGTGGGTGGCTTTCCTCCACTAGCTGAGGAACCGGACAAGACTGGACCGAGCGGATCGGCTGATTCGGACCTTAGTAAGACTTTGGAGGTATACGATGAGGATCGCACTCATGGAAAGAGAACAGGGAATAGCAAGCGATTACGCCACACCTACGCCCATGTTGACTAAGGTGAACCCGGAGCGGGGCTTGGCAGGAGAGGTGGCCATTACGGTGTTTTTCACCTTCTGGTGCGCCGGTTTCTTTGGCGGCTTCGCCTTCTGGTGGATCTTTGTTGCAGCGGCAGCGCTGTACTGGACTTCCAGATGTCTGCGGGAAGTGTTTTGGAATCGGCTGAAGGAACCGGTTATCAGTCTCAGCTCCATCGCCTTACAGCCAGGACAAGATGTCCTCTTGGAATGCGAGCTTCGGGCGAAGGATACGGCCAGCATCCATAGTGTAGTCGCCGCCTTCCAGTCCGTGGAGACCTACGGGGAGGACAGTCATACGGAGTCATACGAGGAGTGGACAGTGCCGTTCCAGCAAGCCTCCATAAGCGCAACGCCGACAGCTGTACAACAGCAACTGCAGGCGCCTATCCCCAAGGCGCGACGATGGTCAGGGTCCAGCCTTAACTGGCACTTGACCCTTCGCGTGGAGGTACAGGACGGTATGACGGTAACGCGCCGTTATCCCATTCGCGTCTCTGGTTCCTGAACAGGGACCC
>JAENIT010000184.1 GCA_016844365.1 Dehalococcoidia bacterium | reverse complement strand
CAAGGCCCTCTTCGCTGGGGGGGATGGCGTTGCTGGGTTGAGCAATGTGGGGGACATCTACGACTCTACCACAGGGGCATGGAGTACTGCTACCCTTTCCCAGGGCCGATATACCTTGGCGGCAACTACCGTGGGGAGCAAGGCCATCTTCGCCGGGGGCTTTGGCGCCACTGGGTTCAGCAACGTGGTGGACATCGCCACAGTGAAAGGGATTGCACGTCCACGGCCAACACCGAAGCCCCCGAAGCCTCCCCGCACAATTACACGGTAACCACTGCGGCCGTAGCCTTTAGGGGGCGTACGCCCCAGGGTGAATCCTGGGGCATAGACGCCGACAACATTCGTAGGGGCAGGTTTCATCCTTAGACAAGCTCAGGACAGGCACCTGCCCCTGCCCCTACATACTAGCCTTCTTAGTTACCAGTGCCCGCTCCTAGGAAGAAGCGGCCGGAACGCCACCTTTAACGGTTGCCCCTAGCTTAGACCTTCGCGCCCGCACTGCCTCGGCCAGTTCGTGTAGGACCGGCACTGTCATGTCCCAGCCCATGCAGGCATCGGTGATGCTCTGGCCGTATACCAGCTTCGCCTTGTCCACCAGGTCCTGACGGCCGTCGACCAGGAAGCTCTCCATCATCACGCCGATGATGCCCCTCTCGCCCTGGGCTATCTGGCGGGCCAGCTCTGTGGCCGCCTGGGGCTGGCGCCGGAAGTCTTTGTTGCTGTTACCGTGGCTACAATCCACCATCACCCGAGGCGTTAATTTCGCGGACTGGAGGGCGGCCAATGTCCTCTCAACGCTGGCCTCGTCGTAGTTGGGGCCGTCGTTGCCGCCCCGAAGGATTATGTGGCAGTCCTGGTTGCCCTTGGTGGTTACGATGGCCGCCAGACCCTGCTCCGTCACCCCGAAAAAGCTGTGAGGGTAACCGGCAGCCATCACGGCGTCGATGGCGATCTGGACGCCGCCGTGAGTCCCATTCTTGAAGCCCACGGGCATGGAGAGGCCAGAGGCTAACTCTCGGTGGGTCTGGCTCTCCGTGGTGCGAGCTCCTACACAGCCCCAGGCTATGATGTCTGCGAGGAACTGGGGCGAAATTGGGTCCAGGAACTCACATCCAGTGGGGAGGCCGATCTCCAATATATCCAGGAGCAACCGTCGGGCCAGGTGCAATCCCTCGTTAAGGGAGTAGGTCCCATCAAGGTGGGGGTCGTTGATGAGACCTTTCCAGCCCACTGTGGTCCTGGGCTTCTCAAAATAGACCCGCATGACCGCGTACAGGTCTTCTGCCAGCTCATCGGCCACCACCTTGAGCCGCCGAGCGTAATCGATGGCTGCAGCGGTGTCATGGATGGAGCAGGGTCCTACCACTGCCAGGAGCCGATCGTCCTCGCCTTTCAGAATTCTGGCGAGGGTCTCCCGGCCCTTGGCGACTCTAATGGAACCCTCGCTGCTCAAGGGAAGCTCTTCCAGGAGAATCGCGGGAGGTATGAGGGGGCGGATTTGTTCGACATGAAGGTCACGAGTTTGCATTGTATCCCTCCTAGGATGTGCGTACTTTTCTAAAATCTTGTCAGCTATGAAACCAGGATAATCATCCACTGCGCTAGATAACAGAAATCGGGGCGCTCTTGCCCCGATCAGAAAGGGTATCCTGCCCATTAAGGGGATAGGATACCCTTAGGTAAAGTAATAGTAGCAGCCTCGGCAACGCCCTTCGACGTGGCTCAAGACAGGAGACGCTGCCCGTATGCTGGCCACCGATTTGTCCAGGGTATTGATACTTTGTCCGAACTCCCTCGTCATAAGTCCACTTTAACTATATTGATCTATTACACACAGGATAACGGAATACAACGGTTATTGCAACGCCGACATTTATAACAAGATAATCTATTCTTACCACTATAGCCCATGAAGAGAGCAACGCGATCGCCACTAGCTATGTCCCGATTACTAAACAGCCTCAAGCGGGCGTTATCGGGGGCACAAAAGCCCTAAGGTCTTTGGCCCCCTTCAGGTATACATGCACAATCTCCTCGGGGCTCTTGTCGGTGTTGACGTGGAGAAGCACTCTGATGCACATGGGAAGGCTCCCCGGGACGTTCATCTCGTGGCCGCACATAAGGGGAACGTTGTCCCATCCCAGTTGCCGAGCCGCCACTGCTGGAAACTCCGCGTTCAGGTCTTGGGTGGTGGTAAAGAAGGCGCTGGCGACGTCGTCGGGCTGGAAGCCGTTGGCCTCCATAACCGCTGACACCATCTCCCTGGTGCCTGCAAGGATGGCCTCTTTGGTGTTAGCCTCTACTGTGGTGGCTCCTCTTACACCTCGGCACAACATTCCTTCACCTCGCCGTGATGATGTTCATCGGGGTCGTTTCTTTTCTCCCCGACATATACTCCATGTACTCCCTGGCCTTGACAGCCCAAGCGTTAGCTGGGGCGGACTCTATCACCTGGATGAGGGCGCTCCCCACTACTGCAGCGTCGCTGTACTGCCCCACCTCCTCAACATGCTCCCTGGTGGAGATTCCGAATCCCACTGCCAGAGGCACATCGGTAGTGTTCCGCACTCTGGTGATGAAGTCGGGAAGCCCGCGGGGCAGGTTGTTCCGCGCTCCGGTGATACCGGTGAGGCTCACGCAGTAGATAAAGCCGCTGCGCGAGGAGAAAGATGAGGGCCAGCGCGCTTGTTCGGCAGGCCGATAATAGCTCGTCGGCCTCCTCTGGAGGAAGGTCAAGGACTATGATACCGTCAGCCCCGGCCTCCGCGGCCTCGCGGCAAAACACATCGACACCCATCGCCAGGATCGGATTGTAGTATCCCATGAGCACCAGGGGCGCTTTAAGGCCCTGGTTGCGAAGCTCTCTAACCAAATTCAGACAGTCCTTTGTCGTCACCCCCTGGCTTAGAGCCGTATGATCGGCCCGCTGGATGGTGGTGCCATCGGCTAAGGGATCACTGAAAGGGATCCCCAACTCCACTATGTCAGCTCCGCCCTCTACCATCGCCAGCACGACCTGAGCGGTGGCATCCATCCGTGGGAAACCCACGGGCAAGAAGGCCACAAGTCCAGTGCGCTTCTCTGATCTGAGCTGGGAAAACTTCTCGTCGATGCGGCTCAATTTAGTCTTGTTCAACCCGATGGTAGTTTCAAAAGCGGCGCACTACGATACGTAGCGGCTTGTGCTGCGACAATAATACTACGCTCGGCGCATTACTGACAATGTTCGGCATTGGCTGCTGCGAGATAGGACGTCCAATAGCAGTCATGGCCTGCTCAGGAATCGCCGCTCTTCTCATTATCGGCTCCGCGCCCCATGGTGCGCTGAGCTATCAGGGCCAACACGCCTATCATCAGCGCGATCATACCCAAGATGGTGTAAAGCTTGAGAACTCGTGATGATATGAGCAGCGCCAGAGCGCCAAGGGACCCGCTCAACAGGTACATGATGACCACAATCTGAGGTGTGGTCAGGCCCATGTCCAAGAGCCGATAGTGAAGGTGGGTTCTATCTCCCCGGAATGGGGAGCGTCCGGCAGCTACGCGCCTAATAATTATCCAGCCGGCGTCAACTATGGGAATCCCCAGCACCAGGAGCAAGGTGGCTGCCTTGGTACCGCCTACTATGGACATGGTCCCTATGGCGTAACCCAGGAACATTGCCCCGGAAGTGCCCATGGTGAGTTTGGCAGGGAAGAAATTATGGGGAAGGAACCCCAAAGTACAACCGGCCAGGGCGAGGGGTAGCACTGCTACGCTATATTGTCCCATCTGGAGGCTGTGAATCGCCAGAACCAGGGCTGCAATGGCTGTAATGCCGGAGGCCAAGCCGTCGATACCGTCTATGAAATTGATGGCGTTCATCGCTCCCATAATCCAAAGGATAGTGATGCCTATGGCAACAGGTGTGGGGAAATAGAGGAGGCTGTTCTCGAAAGGAGTGCCGAGGGGGTTGGTGACTTTATCGATTACTATACCGAAGGACACGGCCACTAGTGCCGCGGCCACCTGGGCTGTCAGTTGGGGGAAGGGCCCCAGCTCCTTCTTATCGTCCCAGGCCCCCATAGCCACCACAATAGCAGCGCCTATTACTATTCCTAGTACCCGCATCGCCTCTTCTATACTGCGGCCTTCCAATAGAGGGGCGGTTACCGCCAACGCCACGAGAAAGCCGGCGAACATCGCCAGTCCCCCAAGCCTTGGCTTTATGCTGGCCCCTCTACGCTCCGATGGCCGGTCCAAGAAGCCGTAGCGAAGGGAAAGGCGTAGCGCTAGAGGAGTCGCCAAATAGGCCACTAGCAATCCGGCGGCTAGTAGGGCGGTTGGGGCCATACTTGGCAATATCTTAGTCGTGCAGCCATCTCAGCCGCGCGACTGGGCATGCGAAGGCGCGGCTACTGCCGCCGTTTTTCAAAATCGTCTAGGTCCATGTTGTTAATGAAATCCGTGAAGGCCGACATCCGCCTCAACTCCTGCTCATCCACTGGCCTCGTTCCCTCTTCGTACGGAGCAGTTCCCTCGGGATGGGCTTTACCACCCTGAGCATCTAGGGTGATAGCAGCCTTGTCCAGGACTGTCTCATCCACGTAGATGGGGACGTTCACTCGTACCGCCAAAGCCAGGGCATCACTGGGGCGTGAGTCGATCTCCATGCTTTTACCGTCTACTTCCATGACGATCTTGGCGTAGAAGGTATCATTGTTCAGGTCGTTAACCAATATATGCTTCACCTGGGCTCCGAGATCGGAGATCACGTTCCGCAAAAGGTCGTGGGTAAGGGGCCTGGCTACAGGGATGTCTTGGAGCTTTACGGCGATGGAGTCAGCCTCAGCCGGGCCGATCCAAATGGGGAGATAACGATCAGAGAGCTTCTCCTTCAGAATAACCACCCGTTGATAGTTCATCAAACTTACTCGAATGCTTTCAACTACCATCTCTATCATAGCGGTTATCTCCTCCACGGATTTAACGCTCGTCCTAGATGATTCTATCTAATGACGGATTCCAATGTCAAATGAAGGCGGCCATTACTCGACATAATAAACAGACGCTTGTTAAATCGCATACCTTAAAGTAGGGATATGGCAGCCACAAATCGGCCACTGGAAACGCCTGCTGCAACTGGTGCACACCTGGGCCTCTTCGATGTTCTCCTCAGCTACTCCACATCCCAAGAGTTGCAATCTGTTGGCGCTCCACAAATCCATGTGACGAGAGCCACCCTTCTCTACAACCAACTGCGGCCACCAACCTGGAAAGGTTTCCCTAAGAGGCTCCAAAACAGCCTCTCCAACCTCGTAGCAACAAGGGCCGATGGATGGCCCGATGCCGGCCAGGATGTTCTCTGGGACGCTTCCGAAGCTCTTGACCATCGACTGTACGGCCTTCTGTGCTATACACTGCACTGTGCCACGCCAGCCGGCGTGGACCGCGCCTACTACTTCAGCGTACGGGTCATATAGAAGGATAGGAACACAGTCCGCGGCCGCCACCATGATGGGAAGCCCTGGGATGTTGGTCACTATGCCGTCGGTGTCCTGAAGGGGAGGGCGATGGTGGTCTCGGCTGGTTATTATAGCTATCTCGCACCCGTGGACCTGCCGCCCCCAAAGGGCCGCGTCGTAGTCCAGCCCCAGGGATTCGAGGAAGCGCCGGCGGTTGCTCTGAGAGCTCGTAGTCTCTGATCCCTGGGCGTTCCTCATGTTTAGCGCACCGACTTTCGTTGAGACGCCGTGGCGGACGCCCTGTTTGCTCTGGAATATAGAGAATGTGGCTATTCGTGTATCGTCGACCTCAACATACTCCACGGCATCTCCTTAAAGCGAGGGTTGTAAGGAAGGGTTCCTGTCCTGAGCCGTTCAACAAACTCACGACAAGCATGTCGAAGGATCAAACCCGCCCCTACTGAGCGGCTCTTTGGTCGCTCGTGGAGCGGGAAACCAGGCTCTTGACCCTTCGTTCCAGAGTGGCCCGGTCCATCAAGACCCGTCGGCCACACTTCTCACACTTGATCCCGATGTCTGCGCCCAGGCGAATGACCTGCCATTCGTAACCACCACAAGGGTGCACCTTCTTGAGGCGCAAAACATCTCCATGATTAAGCTCTATGACCATACGACTAATCCGGTGCCTTTTGTAGGGGCAGGTTCCTGTCCTGAGCCTGTCGAAGGATCAAACCTGCCCCTACAGGGTTCGTACCATCACTATACGTGCACTGTCGGGTGTCCCACCCGACCTAGAAGACCTCTCAGCCCTTCTCCCCCTTCCAGCCTACCTCTATCCTTCCATCGGGATATACAAGAACGGGCACTGTGACTTGCTTTGTCAAGGTAAGGACGTCGTCCTTCCAGTCGTCGTTGTAGTCCACAATCCGCTCTTCGTAATCGATTCCCTCCGCCGCAAGGCCTTCACGGGCCTTAACCGAGGTGGGTCAGCCATCAAGGCTATACATTATGAGCTTAGTCGTTGTAGTCATAACTTCTACCTTTCTTTAATAATGACGGGTACCTTGCTATGGCCTGAAGGAGTTGATAGCATCCCTCAGCCTAATCGCAGCTTCCCTGGCCGCCACAGCGTAGTCCTCGTTGCGAGAGGCGTAGAGAATTTGTCTGGAGGAGTTGATTATGATGCCTCCCCCATTGGCGTCCGTGCCCAAACGCACCGAGGCCTCCAGATCGCCGCCCTGGGCTCCGACGCCTGGTATAAGTATGGTCATCTCAGGGCAGATACTTCTCACATCCTTCAACTCTTGGGGGTAGGTGGCTCCTACGACCAGACCCACATTCCCATACTGATTCCATTCTCGTGCTCGCTGGGCCACTACCTGGTACAGTGGTAGCGATTTGCCGTTTTCGTCCGAGGAACAGAGCAAGGATTGAAAGTCAACGGCTCCTGGGTTAGAGGTCCGGCAGAGCACTAGCACCCCCTTGTCTCGGTAGGCCAGGAATGGGTCCAAGGAGTCGCGGCCTAGATATGGATTCACGGTAACAGCATCGAATCCAAAGGTGTCGAAAATTGCCCTCGCGTAGAATAGGGATGTGTTGCCCACGTCCCCCCGCTTAGCATCGGCGATAACAGGTATGTGGGAGGGTATGTGTCTCCTGGTCTGCTCCAGGGCCCTCAGCCCTGCTATGCCCAGCGCCTCGTAGAAGGCCCAGTTAGGTTTGTAGGCGCAAACCAGATCGGCAGTGGCATCTATGATGCTCTTGTTAAAAAGGAAGACATCCCGTTCCCCCATAAGATCAGGATCGGGATCCAGCCCCACACATAGGAGGCTATTATTTCTTTCGACAGCGACTTTTAGGCGATCGGCGAAGGTCATATCAGCGCTTTTCCAGCCAGGAGTTTATCAACCACGGATAAGAATTCCTCTCGATTACCGCTAGTGAAGAAACTGAGGCTCCCTAAACCATCCCTGTCCTTGGCCATACCATATTCTTTGACCACCCGCTCTGCCTGTTTTGCTACTGGCAGGGAGGTCTCCAGTACAGCTACCTGGGGGCCTACTATTTTTTCCACATCGGCGCGCAAGAAAGAGTAATGAGTGCACCCCAACACCAGGGTGTCTATACCCCTGGAGAGTAGAGGACCCAGATACGAACGCAGGATAGGATCTAGCTCCGGCGAATCTACCGCCCCTCCCTCAATCATATCCACCAGGTCTGGGCACACTTGGGTAACTACCTCCA
>JAENIT010000183.1 GCA_016844365.1 Dehalococcoidia bacterium | reverse complement strand
GTCTGCCGCGTTCTCCGCTCCTCTCGCTCTCGTAGCTGCTCCGCCGTGGGGGAAGGCCCCAGGCCGCCGGCGCTGTTGGAGATGATGAGGGCCCTGGTCACCTCCGGGTGCTTTATCGCGAAGCCTGAAGCCAGGCCGCCACCCATGGAGTAGCCCAGCACCGCAGCTCGAGGAATATTGAGGTGCTGAAGCAGGGAGCTGAGGTTGTCCCCGAGCGTCGAAGGTGAGTACCTGGTACTGCTTAGAGAACACAGGGGTCTGGCCCCACCAGGCCTCCAGGTTATCCCCCGATCCGTGAATGAGCGCTAGAGTATCTCCCTGGCCGGCGACCTCGTAGTTCACGACCGCGCCTTTGGTTTGAAGCTTCATGTTAGAATCTCCTTTCCTGGTCTGTGTTTTTGATGTTACCTACCTTTATAAACGGGCTTCCTCTTCTCGACAAAGGCTCTTGGTCCCTCCCTAGCGTCCTCAGAATTGGCCACGGCATCCCTTATTGGTCGAGCGTATAGGAAGGCGTTCTCCAAGGGCATGTTGGCTGAAATCTTACATATACGCTTGGCCGCCTGCACTGCCAGGGGGGCATTCTCTAGGATTGCGTTGGCAATGCGCTCCGCCTCGGCCATCAACCGCTCACGAGGCACCACACGCTGAACCCAACCCACACGGTAGGCTTCCTCCGCGCTGATGTGGTCTCCAGTCATCAGGATAAGAAGGGCCTCTCCCATAGGCATCAGGCGACCCAGGAGGTGAGTGGTGATCCCTGGTACGAGCCCTCTCTTCACCTCGGGCATGCCAAAGCTTGCGTCATCCGAGGCGATGCGGATGTCGCACTCCCCGGAGATCTCCATACCTGCGCCCAGGCAGTAACCGTGGATGGCCGCTATCACGGGCTTGGTCAGGTCCCCGGGGAGAATACCTGCGTAGAGAAGGCTAGAGCGAGCCGCAGCGGCTTCGGAGAACCGGACCTGGGGGTCTTGGGGAGCGTCCTCAGGCCTAGCGTTGACAGCGGCCCTGATCTTTAGATCGATACCAGAAGAAAAAGCCCTATCGCCCGCCCCGGCGAGAATAGCTACGAAGGCATCGGGGTCATCTTTGAACTTGGCAAAGGAGTCCACCAACTCTCGGCGCATCTCCTGATTCTGAGCATTGAGTACCTCAGGGCGGTTCATGGTTATGTAGGCGATTCTGTTCCTGATTTCATACAAGACGGCAGGCATCCAATTCTCCTTTATCGATTAATAACGCGAACATTCCATTGTCTGAATTCTACTCCTGGAGCCTTAAGGTGGCAAGGTAGTGTATAATGTCTTCTCCCAAGTCGGAACGAGATGTTCCGCTTCTTGGTGCCACATCACTTTTCCTTCAACTCGTCTCCCTCATGGGCGACGGCTAGTGTCAGGCCGGCTTACTGGTGACTGCCACTTGGCGCAGCTTCTCCAGTATCCAAATCCGGGCCAGTGTGGTGGGGCCAACGCCCAGTTCTTGGGCCTCCCGCCGCAATTCCTCCCATTTGTCGGAGGGCATTCGTACGGGAATGACTTTGTCCAGCGGGCGCTTAACCTCTACCTCGACTACTTCGTCTGTTTCTTCCCAGGCTTCGCCCGACTCGATCCGCTCCACTTCTTCATTGATCCCAGGCATGTTAACCTCCTGTTGCGCGGCGATAAAGCCGCTGTTCCTGTTCCGTCATCTCCCGAGCGGTGACGACTTTACACACACCGCCACCCAGCTCCACCAGCACTATCAGCAGGTAGCGCCCTGCCTCCGTCCGACTGAAGACCTTGTAGAGGCCCTCGCTCCCGCGCCGGACGTGCCGTTGCTCGGAGTAACAGGCCTCCTCAGCTTCGTGCCATGCCACCCCATGTTTGGACTCAATCTTATCGAGGATCTGGTCATCGATTTCTATGGCTTCGATGCGTGGCATGATACCGCCCCTCCGGTATAGTGTATACGATCCGTATACGATTATCAAGGTGCTGTAGCCCGTTGGTTTGACATCGGGCTTCCTCATGGGGGAATATGAATTCAGGGAAATTGACAGCAGCCGCAGAACTACTCGAGGCGGTGTCGTATATGATGCCTATGCTGGAATCCACTGGAAGGGTCTTATTGCTTACCGGCGGTATGCTGGTCGCCCTGGGGTTATTGTTTGTCCTCGCTTCTAAAGCACAGGGTGTGCCTTTCATCGGCAGGCTGCCTGGAGATATCCTGGTCCAGAGAGGAAACTCTTCCTTCTATTTCCCCCTTGCCACATCCATCCTGCTGAGCATAATCGCCACCATTATTTTGAACGTAATCTCTCGTCTTTTCTCCAAATGAATATTAGTGACTTCGACTACGTCCTCCCTCCTCACCTTATAGCCCAGACGCCGGCGGAGCCCAGGGACAGCTCACGCCTCCTGGCGCTCCGACGTAACAGTGGAGAGACAGAGCATCGCCTGTTTCGTGACATAGGGTATTATCTCAAGCCGGGAGACCTTCTGGTGGCGAATAACAGTCGGGTGTTTCCAGCTCGTCTCCACGCCAGGAGGCTGCCCAGTGGTGGGAAAGTGGAGGTGCTTTTGCTGAGGAGAGCCGGCGGTGATGTCTGGGAGGCCCTGGTCAGACCTGCCAAAAGACTCCGGGTCGGCGCCAGCCTGGTGTTTGTGCCCAAGGATGGACGGGACGTCGATGCCTTGGATGCTGCTCCCCAGGCCCAGGTGGTGGGAGAGACCCCAACCGGGACCAGGCTGATTCGCTTTTTCATAGAAGAGGTGATCCACTCCCTTGGAGAGATGCCGCTGCCGCCCTACATCCATCACCCCCTGGCTGACCCCGAGCGCTATCAGACCGTCTACTCCAACAGCGATGGAAGCGCCGCCGCGCCTACCGCAGGCCTTCACTTCACCCCGGAGCTTATGGATCAGCTCCGAAATAAGGGGGTGAAGGTTCTTTTCGTTACCCTTCACAT
>JAENIT010000182.1 GCA_016844365.1 Dehalococcoidia bacterium | reverse complement strand
ATCGCATGGCGCTGGTGCTGAGCATGGTGCTGGTGGTGGCAGGATTCGGCTTCAAGATGGCCACGGTGCCCTTCCACATGTGGGTCCCCGACGTCTACGAAGGAGCGCCGACCCCAATAACCGCTTTTCTCTCCGTGGCCAGCAAGTCAGCGGGATTCGCGGTGGTGCTCCGCCTGTTCCACACCGCCCTAGGGGATACACAGCTCAGCGCCGACTGGTCAAATCTCTTCGCTGTCCTCAGCGCCCTATCTATGACTTTGGGGAACGTGGTTGCCGTTCAACAGAGCAACATCAAGCGGATGATGGGATACAGCAGCATAGCCCACGCAGGATTCATCATGGTGGGATTGGCGGTGGTGCCGCAGTTAGGGCCCAGCGGTGTCATCTTCTATCTATTAGCCTACGCCTTCACCAATCTCGGCGCATTCATCGCCATAATAGCCATATCCAACAAGATAAACAGCGATCTCATAGCCGACTACGCCGGCGTCGCACGGCGCGCCCCCGGCCTAGCCTTAGCCCTCACCCTGTGCCTTATGTCCCTAACGGGCATACCGCCAACTGCGGGGTTTGTGGCCAAGTTCTATATATTCAATGCGGCGATACAACAGGGACTTCTCTGGCTCGTGTTGGTTGGAGTCATAAACAGTGTGGTCTCCGCCTACTTCTACATGGGCGTGGTGAAGGCTATGTACCTGGGCGCGCCGTCCACGGAAGAGAGCATATCCACGCCAGCACCGATAGCCATCGCACTGGCCACAGCAACCATCGGAGTCCTGCTCGTGGGTATTTTACCGGGGGCGGTTATACAAGCTGCTGCGGCGGCTATAGGAACTCTAATACCATAACCATCTTTATCACAGACCAAAGCGAGGGATTACAAGGACAATCGATAGTCCCAGGATTGCAAAGTGGGCGGTAAACCCCTTATCCTCTTGTGTATGGCGGCAACCTTAGGGGCCCTGGTGCAGACCTCCGCTTTCCCATCGATGAAGGTGCTGGGGAGCAGGCCCGATCTGGTGCTGCTAATGGTTGTGGGACTGGGAACGGCCTGGGGCGTCCGGTGGGCTGTGGCTTGCTGTATTGTAGGAGGCATACTCCTGGATATGATGACCCTTGGGCCTGTGGGCGCTTCAGCTCTGGCCATGATCCCTGTGGCCCTGCTGGCGGGATTGGAGAGGATGGAGGTCATGGAAAGCCGCTTCACCTACGGGGTGTTGCTCGCCCTGCTGGGCACAGTAGTGTACTACATCTCCCTCATGCTGATCCGCAACCTCCAGGGTCAGACTATCCCGTGGATTGAAAGCATGGTGTGGGTAGTTCTGCCATCGACTATTGTCAACACCGCCACCATGCCAATCGTTCTTGGGATCGTATATCTTATGTCTAGATGGGCACAAGTGGAAACCGCCTGATGAGATCTCGACTTAGTCTCTGTGCAAACACGCGGCTTAGGAGCATGTAATGTTCTCCCGAGATAGAAGGTGGCGAGTAAATAGGAGACGGCAGGTTGACCAGTCTACCCTAATAAAGATTAGGCTGGGCGTTCTTCTCGGCCTGGTGGCTCTGGCATTCTTGATCTTGAGCGCTCAGTTGCTTCGGATGCAGGTGTTGGAGGGCAAGGCGTATGCAGAGATGGCCGATGCCAATCGCCTGCGGGTGATCCCCACAGCATCACAGAGAGGGATTGTGTATGACCGCAGCGGCTTCCCCTTGGTCAAAAACATACCGGACTACGTCCTGGCAGTAACTACGGCTGACCTCCCCAAGGACCAGCAGCGAGCTATTGCCCGAAAGCTCGGAGTCATCTTAAGAGTGCCCGTAGAGAGGGTGGAAGAGGTGCTGGAGAACAGGCGGACTCTCGGCCAACACCTCAAACCCATACCCATAGCCCGCCTCGATCGAGAGCGAGTATTTGCAGTCAAAGCGCACCAGCGTGAGCTACCAGGAATCTCAGTGCTGGTAAAGCCCAGGCGCTACTATTCCTACGGGACGTTGCTCTCCCAGGTGTTAGGCTACGTGGGGCGAGTGTCGGCGGAGGAGTACGACACTCTGAAAGAGAAGGCTTACGAACCAGAGGACTGGATAGGCAAGGTGGGAGTTGAGTTGGGCTACGAGGATACGCTGCGGGGAGCGCCCGGATGGGAGCAGGTGGAGATAAACGCCAACGGCGACAGACTGCGAACCATTTCATCGGTGAAACCGCAACGGGGATCGAACCTGGTGCTCAGTATAGACCTGGCCTTTCAGGAGGAGATGACCAGACTCCTCCAGGGTGGCATGGGCGAGTCCCTGTACGCGGCAGCCATCGCTATGGACCCCAAAACTGGGGAGGTGCTAGGACTGGTCTCTCTACCCAGCTACGACAGTAACGTCTTTACCTCTCCAGACTCAGAAGAGACCGTGTTGGATCTCCTCAGTAACCCTCGTCGACCACTGCTCAACTACGCCATCGGAGGCATACATCCTCCGGGAAGCATTTTTAAGATCGTCACCGGCAGCGCCGCTCTCCAGGAGGGCGTAGCCTCTCCCTCCACCCGAATCGTCAGCACTGGAAAGATAGAGGTGCCCAACCAGTACGACCCGAAGATCATTTACACCTTCCCCGATTGGGCCGCCTTAGGCTCCCTGGACTTCTACAGAGGTGTCGCAATGTTCTATTATCTAGCTGGTGGCTACCAGGAATTCAGAGGACTTGGCATCCAGCGCCTGGCTCAGTACGCGCGGCGCTTCGGGTTGGGAGAGCCCACAGGGATCGACCTCCCAGGAGAGATAGCAGGTCTCGTGCCAGACCCTTCATGGAAGGAAGCGACTCTAGATGAACCGTGGCTCCTGGGCGATACCTACAACTTAGGCATAGGCCAGGGGTATCTCCTGGCTACCCCTATGCAGATGCTCACCATGGTCTCTGCCGTGGCCAACGGGGGCGTTATCATGAAGCCTCAGATTGTGCGGGAGGTC
>JAENIT010000181.1 GCA_016844365.1 Dehalococcoidia bacterium | reverse complement strand
TGCGCCAGCTTGGCTATTGTGGTGGTCTTACCAGTTCCATTAACCCCTACCACCAGGATAACCCAGGGTTGGGAAGCGCCTTTAGAGCTGTCCAGCCCCAGACTTGCGGGCTTAGTCAACAGCCTGACCATCTCCTCCTTGAGAGCGCCCTTAACACCCGTCAAATCCTTGATTCCACCCTTATCCACCTGCACCCTAACCGCCTTAATGAGAGCCTCCGCGGTCTCGACACCCACATCGGCTGAGACCAACAGCTCCTCAAGCTCGTCCCACACCTCCGCTTCGATGCTCTGGCCCTCCAACAAACGGGCGATCCGGCTAAACCAGGTCTCCTTCGTTCTGTGAAGACCTTGCTCTATTTTGTCCTTGTTATCTCGACGGCGGAATAGTCCTAGTACCATAGCGTTTACACTACCGCTCCTATCTGGATCTCAATTGGTCTATAGCGATGCGAGCCGCCTCCTTCTCCGCCGCCTGTTTGCTCGCCCCTACTGCCTCTCCCACCACAGCCTCGACAGTGAACTCCTTGGCATGGTCTGGTCCTCTCTCTTCCACCACCCGGTACTTGGGAGCGCCGAGTCCCAGGGCTTGGCTAAGCTCCTGAAGTTGAGACTTGTCATCCACCGCATCGGCCGGGTTCCTCAGCTCATCCAGGTACGGGCTGAGAGAGCGAAGCACAAACCCTTCGGCAATTTTGGCGCCCCTATCCAGGAGAATGGCTCCCACCAGAGCCTCGAAGGCTCGCGCTAAATTCCCAGCCTTTTGGCGGCCGCCGCTCTTATCCTCGCCACGGCCCAGGTAAAGGTGCTGTCCCAAACCCAGCTTCTCAGCAACCCTGAAAAGGGTGTCCCCTTTCACCAGGGCAGCCCGAAATCGAGTTAGCTCACCCTCGGCCAGATCTGGGAATTCCTTAAAGAGATGCAGCCCTATTGTATATCCGATAAACGCGTCGCCCAGAAATTCCAGCCGTTCGTTAGAGGAGATAGTGTCACCTGGATTCTCGTGGAGATACGAGCGATGGACAAAGGCCAGGTTAGCCCAATAAGGATCTCTAAAAGTTACCCTAATACTATTCTGGAGCGTTTTAAGGTCTACCAAGCCGTCGCTTCCTCCCACTGATTTACACAGTTCAAAGAGGTCATTATTATCTCATCCCGTCGATGGTGGAGTCGTGAACTGCCAGGTTTCAGACCAAGCCACGGGGGTCCCGTCTCCCTGGACCCTAACCCTTACCCGCCAGTAGTAAGTTAGGCCCGGCTCTAAGGGGAATCCTTGAGGAATGGTGTAGCTGTTCATGGGTTGGGTTACTCCACCATGCCTGATCTCCCAGTAGACCCTGGTCTTGGCTGTGGCTGGTTCCGTGTTGAAATCAGGGTCTTTGCTAACCTGCACTTCGAAGTAGAAATGACGGGGATTGGCATCCTTCCACTGAAGGCTGGGGGTCAGATTTTGCACGACCGTTTTATTTGCTGGGGTCACTGGGGATATGGTTCCGCTCCAGGGGTATACAGTCCTAAAGGTGCTGCTATTCCACTCACTCCAACCAGGGTCGTCTACTCCTAGAGGTCTGAGGGAGAGGGATGTCCTAACCCGCCAGGTGTAGGTCAGCGCTGGCAGCAGGACGTAATTGCCAACACCGATCTGTGGCGGCTGCACAGTGTACTTGCTCTCCCCCGAGAGGATCAAATCAATTCCCGGCCCATCATCTTTGAAGGGGGTGACCTGAAGATGGTATTGGGTAACACCCACCGCGCTCTGCCATTCGAGGGTGGGTTTCATATCGGCAAACATCGTCCCATTCTGAGGCCCCAGAAGTATTGGCAATGATGGCGTCGCTACTGGGGTTGGCGTCGTCCCCGGCCCGGGTGTGACAGTGGGTCCCGGCCCAGAAAGCCCCGTCAGGGCTTTAAAGGAGTCTATCATTCCGGCTCCCGCCCAGGCGGGACCGGCCTTGGAGTCACTTGCCAAGGGGGTCGCGGTACTCTTTAGAATCTCTTCCACTCTATCGTTGGTGAGGCTGCCATTTTGCGAAAGGAGGAGTCCGACCAAGCCCGATACCAGGGGTGCAGAAAAGGAGGTGCCGGCCAGGGAGGCGTACCTTGGCGCTCCTGCCCCACCGGATATACAGGTAGACACCTCGTTAGCTAAGGCCACCGAACACACCACTGGACCAGCTATATCCACCCCAGGAGCCACAACGTCGGTGAGGGCAGTTCCTGAACCCCAGTTGCTGAAAGTAGCTCTGGACTTCGGGCTGCTTCTCGCCGTTGCCCCCACAGCTATAACCTTAGGATCGCTGGCAGGGTAGGCCAGAGGAGTCGCCCCATCGTTTCCCGCCGCCGCCACTATAACGGCCCCGAACTGGTCGTGGGCGGCAGCGATGGCGGACTGAATGGCTAAGGAGAAGTCTCCGCCTACACTCATGTTAATGATTCTCGCCCCCATCTGGGCCGCGTAGCTTATTCCGGCGGCTATATCGCTGGCCCTGCCACCGCCTTCTGGATTCATAACCCTCACCGCCATAACCTTGCAGTTCCAGCACATTCCCGCAACGCCAAGTCCATTATTGGTGGCGGCCGCAGCCACACCAGCTACTGCGGTGCCGTGGAAAACCCCTCCATCCTTAGTCCCATCCTCATCATCATCTAAACCGTTGCCCAGCGATGGGTCGCCCACCGACACGCAAGGATTGCCATCGCCAGGCTGATCGGTTCCCATCTCGGAACCGGTCTCTAGACCTACAAAATCATATCCGAATAAATCGTCCACATAGCCGTTACGATCGTCATCTATACGGTTACCCTCTATCTCCCTGGGGTTGCGCCACAGCTTCCCTGCCAAGTCGGGGTGGGCACACATGACCCCGCTATCCAGCACCGCTATGATAACCTCCGATCTACCGCGCTGAATGCCCCAGGCGTCTCCCGCCTTGATAAGATCGAGATACCACTTCTGCCGCTCCTCGAAGCTGGTGTCATTGGGAATTACGGGCGCTGGCATCGGAGATAGAACTCGGAACCAGCGGTTGGGCTCCGCCCATTCTACCATAGGGTCCTTTTGATAGTGATCTACGGCTTCGTCAACCGTCATCCCTGAAGGAAGCTTAAATGTGTGCACACCGGTCAAGCTGTTCACGCTCAGGGGTAGCGCGCCGATAGAGCCATTGAGAAGTCCGATATAGCTCTGCGGGACGGAGGAACGGAATTTAACCAGCACCTCTCCCCCGGCGTAGGCGCCTTTTCCACCCGAAGGAACTCCCTCAACGTCAGGTTGT
>JAENIT010000180.1 GCA_016844365.1 Dehalococcoidia bacterium | reverse complement strand
GGTTCTACCCGTCGCGCTCTTTGGAGTAATAGCCACTGTAAGCGTATCTTTGGTTCTTTTCCTGAAGGAAACCCCGCTCAGATATGACGCCGTGGGCTATAACAGGTTGGCCATCTCTATTAAGGACGATCTCAGATACTCTTACGATGAAAGCTCGCCACCGACAGCGTACTACCCTCCGTTGTACCCAGCCTTCGTCGCCCTAATATACAAGCTCGTAGGCGAGCAGTATAAGGCAATTTATTTGGCCCAAGCGATTCTTCACGGTCTGACGGCGGCGGGCGTTTTTTACATAGCCCGAGCGCTTTCCTTATCTTCATTTCTCGCTGCCATGGCTGCTCTACTGACCGGATTTTATCCAGGGCTTATCGGAGCGACTCGCTTTGTTATTGTAGAACCTTTACACACGTTTCTCATCATTTCGGGCGTTTTAGTAAGCACATTGGTGTTAAAAAGGCCGAGTTTATTTTTGGCTGCTTTAGCTGGCTTTATGTGGGGGCTTAGCGCTTTATGCAAACCTGTCACTTTCGGCGTCCCTTTTGCTATAGTTGCACTATTTTTAGTGCCAGGTAAGAAGGAGCAAGGCTCTTTGTTAGCCCATTCCTTAATGCTGTTGTTGTTCTTTGTCTTAACCTTAGCGCCGTGGACTATTCGAAACCTGTTGTTGTTTGACCGGCCTGTGTTGGTATCTACTAACACCGGAGTCAATTTCTATCTGGGCACCCTCAGACCATTAACCTTCGACGCAAACGACATTCGGGTTAGGCCCGTCATAGAGGAGGCCAAGACTAAAGGTTTTAATGAGGCGGAAACGGATGGGCTTTTCGCTCAAAAGGCCATCGATAACATCGTGGCTGATCCCACTGCGTTCCTAAAACGAGTAATGGAAAACTCCGTCATGTTGTGGGCGATGCCCGTGGTTTGGCAAGGGTATGCCAAGGATGCGCCATTTCTTACAAAGCCTTCTTTCACCGTTGATAGTTATGGCCTACATAAAGGCTTAGTCTTATTGGGACTTTTTGGACTCTCGATGGCAGCCATTATCAGAGATGCTAAATTTCTGGTTATAGCAATACCTATCCTATGGTTCACGGTGGTCTATTCGGTAACCTTTGTCCAAACAAGGTTTAACTTACCAGGGATGCCACTGCTTGTTCTAGGGGGCGTGTATTTTTTAGATGCCTTACAGGCTCAGATGCGCCCAGCCTTGCTCAGAGCGGTTGTAGTATTATTGGCTTTGTGGTCGCCGTTGGTTCTCTTTACTACCTACATGCCGCCATCTTCAGTAGAGTCGCTACACCCATACAGCAACGGGATTAATAGAACGTGGACTATTGTCAATCCTGACGAGAATGCACCAAATAGTCGTATCCACTTCATCAGGATGGATCTAGGGTCCGGCGATAAGCTAGAGCTGTATGATATGTGGGGCGAACTTCATCAAGTTATGGCTGCTGGGCAATTAGAGGACGGAGGTTGGAGTGATGTCGTTCCAGGAAGGGTGATAGCGGTAAACCTGATTTCGGATGATACAAATGCTGGCTGGGGGTTCAAGATAGATCGCATCGTAACAGTTAATGGTGAATGAACAGGATAGAAAGCTCTTTGGAGCGTTGTAGATGCGCCTTAAAGCCATCAGTGTTACAATAAACGCAATCTACCATAAAGTTCCTAGAGGCACCCCATGCCGGAGCGTCCTATCAATCCCGACAGAATCTACTACGACTTTAAGGGCGCGTTCCCTCCGGTCGCTCTCGACGCTACTCCCGTAGAGCCTCCCAAGGGCCAACTCTTCCCCAAGCTCATCACCGATACCACCTTGCGGGACGGGGCCCAGGACTCTCGCTTCCCCCTCTTCCCGGCGGAGGCCAGGGTCAGTTACTACGATCTCCTCCACCAGTTTGACAACGATACCGGCGTCATCGATAACCTTGAGACCTTCATCTACCAGCAGCGAGACCTGTGGGTGCTGGACAAGCTCCTGGAGCGGGAGTACGAGCATCCCAGGGTTACCACCTGGACAAGGGCGACCCCCAAGGACATCAAGGACCTGGTGGAGGTGTCTCAGGGACGGATCAAGGAGACGGGGATTCTGGCCTCGGCCTCAGACCACCACATCTTCGACAAGCTGGGGTTCCACAGCAAAGAGGAGGCGGCGGAGAAGTACCTGGCTCCCATTATCACTGCCCTGGAGCACGGCATCCTTCCCCGCGTCCATTTGGAGGACTGCACCAGAGCCGACATCTACGGATGGGTCATCCCATTCATGGAGCGAGTCCTCAAGGAGACCGGCGGTGTAGCCAAGTTCCGAGTCTGTGACACCATAGGCATCGGCAGCCCGGATCCCTACGCGCCCCTGCCCTACGGACTTCCTCGCCTCTTTGTAACCCTCCTAGAGGAGACGGGAGCGGAGCTAGAGTTCCACGGCCACAATGACTTCGGACTGGCTACGGCCAACAGCATGGCCGCCTTCCGCTACGGTGCGCGAAAGGTGAATACTACCTTCGGCGGCCTTGGGGAGCGCACCGGCAATACATCCCTGGAGCAGGTCATGGCCAACTACATCCGCGCCTACGGCGATCCCGGCTTTGATCTTGCAGCGCTGCCAGAGATGCGGGTCTTGATCGAAGAGCACTTAGTAAAGTTGGCCCCTAACTCTCCCATCATCGGCGAAGTATTTGCCACCCAGGCTGGTCTTCATCAGAGTGGGATTAGCCGCCAGGAGGAGGCTCCGGGTGGGCTTATCTATCTGCCCTACGACCCCTCTGTTGTGAGCAGGACATCC
>JAENIT010000179.1 GCA_016844365.1 Dehalococcoidia bacterium | reverse complement strand
AATGGTGTCGTTTACCACTCGATTCTTCTCGAGGAAAGTAAAGGTATAGGCGACGTCCTCGGAGCCGATTGACACAGCCACCACTCTCTCCATAGGCAGGGCCCTGCGGTCTAAGGATCCGAAGAAAAGGAACGGAGTGTTATTACGGCTGTCATAGCCAGCGTAGGGATTTCTGCCGTAATCCCGATCGAATCCAGTGTCTCGGGACAGGACCAGACCCTTGGGGAAGGCTTCCCGGAACTCACGGAAGGAGATGACGCCGGCGGGAAGGAACACGAGCTTCTTTCCGGTCAATTCTCCAATTATGGCCTCGCCCACGGCCTGCTGCCACCAGCTCTCCGTCTGGCGGTCGTACATCACCAGGTCGCTGAGGCGCAGATTGCCGGTGGTGCCAAAGTCAAGGAATCTCCCATCGAGCCGGCGGTCGAAGGCCAGAACGGTGTTGCACAAGGGGCAAAAGGTCATGGATACTGGCTGGCCGCCAACGGTGTCGTTGACGATCTCGTGCCAGGTGAGGATCTGCAAGGGGTAGGCCTTGGCCTCGCCACCCAGGTTCAGATAACCCACCGGCTCCTTCTCGCCGAGCCAGGCTCCAGCCTGCTGCGCGTCCACAAACTTGGGCTTATCAATGGGGGGTATGCCGTCCTTGGGAGGGCCGCCACCCTTGATCTCACTCAGAGACACATTTCGTTTACTGAAGTCGGTGCGCCAGCCCCGTTTGGAGAAGCCAACGGACTCCTCCCCTGGCCCAGATTCTCCCTCGGCGACACCCACTCCAGACCCCTGAGATCGGCGCTCTTGGGCAACGCCGCCAAGGGAAGGCACGCCTACTGTGCCGAGGGATGTGCAGGATGCTAGGACAACAATTCCTAAGAGCGTCAGCATCCCTACGCTTATCCGCGTCCACCAGCTTTTCACCGTCGTCTCCTCCGAAGCGCTGCCGAGACTATTTCACCAGCTTCTGCGCCAACTCCGCGTTGGACGGCTCCACCAGCACTGAGCCGTCGGGGAAGAGAATGGTGGGGACCACTCGCTTCCCGTGATTTATTCTCAGCACCAGTTGCAGGCCCTCCTGGTCCGCATCTACATTTATCCACTTATATTGGATTTCCCGCTGATCCAGGAATCTCTTGGCCCTGGTGCAGTCGGGGCACCAGGTGGTGCCATACATCACTATTTGAGACTCGTTCACGTACACCTCCTTATCCCTTGAGACGCTATGCCTCTCCTACGACGCCTCTATTAAAGTGCGCTCTTCAGCTTACTCATCAGGTGCTCCTTCGTCGCCAAAGGCCCCACCTGAATATCCCTGATTACACCCTCCCGGTCTATGAAGAAGCTAGTAGGTAGGCCGATGATCTTGTACCTGTCCCGGGCGACAGAGCTATCCCTGTCCAAGACTGCCGTGAACTCGAAGCCGTTCTCCTCCAGGAACCGGCGGGCCGTTTTGGCGTCCTCGCCCAGGTTCACTGCCAGGACAACGAAGCCAGTCTTCTCTCCCAGCTCCCTCTGGGCCTCTTGCATGTGCGGCATCTCAACACGACAGGGGCCGCACCAAGTCGCCCAGAAGTTGAGCATCACCGGCCGCCCTCGGAAGTCGCTAAGCCTCACCTCTTTGCCATCTAGGTCACTGAGGGCGAAATCAGGGGCCTTAGACCCGATCCTGATCCCCTCCGCCAGACCGTCCCCAGCGCCACCGCTGGAAGCCCCGGCCTCGGCGCAAGCCGCAGTCAACAGCGCCAAGCCAATTAGGGCGATCGGCAACATCAACATATAAAGCCTTGACCTTATCGTTAACGGTAACATCATATCCCGGCGCCCAGACCAAAGAAATCAAAGTAGCGGTTGAGAACGGAGAGCCGACCAGTGAACACTAAAATGCCGACAGCGATGATTAGGAGGCCGCTGGCCATCTCCACCTTGGGAAGATGTCTGCTAAAGCCTCGAATGGCCTTTGTCCACCAATCCAATGCTAGGGCCGCCGCCAGGAATGGTATCGCCAACCCGAGGCTGTACACCCCCAATAGTGCAGCCCCCGCCAGAGCCGTCTCCGAGGTGGCCGCCAGAGCCAGGATCGAGCCCAGAATGACCCCGATGCAAGGCGTCCAGCCCGTAGCGAAGGCAGCGCCTATGGCAAAGGAGCGCGCAAGGCTGACCGTGGAGCCGCCAGCCGTCGCGGGACGCCAGGTGCGGTCCAGCCACGGAATTCGCAGGATACCCACCAGGTGCAACCCGAAGATCACCAGGAACACCCCCGACACTTTCTGTAAGATCGGCAACTGGTCCCTCAGGATATACCCAACGAATCCAATAGAGGCCCCAAACACGATGAACACCAGGGAAAAACCGCTAACAAAGCTCAGGGCGTAGGGGAAAACACCGCCCCTCCCTCTCTTCTCGCCGGTCTCATAGGTCCCCGCTAGGTGAGCTAGGTAAATCGGCACCAGGGGCAGCACGCAGGGGGAGGCGAAGGACAATAGTCCTGCCCCAAAAGCCACAAGTAACGTCACCTCTCCGCTCACTATCCCTCCTCTCTGCAGTATCAGGGATCCATAGTCATATGATAAGACGCCCGCTCCCTTGGCTTATGTATGGTAGATTACAATGTCTGCCAAAAAGGTCATCCTTCAATTTATTATACAGGACTCGGTATGAAAACGCTGGCGCCTTCCTGGATGAGTCACTTCCCTAGTGGTCTTCCCCTTACTCCACGCAGCAGCTCATCTTGGAAATGTCCCGACGGAAGGCCTGAGCCGCCCGCTTGATGCCCTCGCTCAAGGTGGGGA
>JAENIT010000178.1:4746-6749 GCA_016844365.1 Dehalococcoidia bacterium | reverse complement strand
ATCTTCGACCTACGCATCGAGTTTGCCGGGGACGAGACGGAATCCGATAAGACCGTTATACGAGGCCGGTTCGAGGACAAAAGCTTCATTAACTTGTACCTGAAGGATGACTTATTGAAGGCCTATCTTGCTGTCAACATCAGCCCCCGGGAGTTTATACCGCTCCAGCGGCTCATCCGACGAAGGGTTGACCTATCTCCTCACCTCTCTCACCTCCAAGACAGGGATTACGATCTAAGGAGCCTGGTCCCCAGGTAGGCAATGCGAGTAGTAAGCGGTAAAAGTGTGGCTATGGCGGCGATAACCGTCGCCCTTCTCGCTTTCCTGGTCCTTATGGGCTACGGATTGGTGCGGGCTGGCTCTGGGGATAGACCCGCAGGGGTTGTTATCAATGAGGAGGGTAGGCTAGCCGCCACCCGTCTGAAGGAGGCCCCTGACATTACGCTTCCCCTGCTTGATGGCGGCTCTTTCCGATTCGGGGAGTATAGGGGCCAGGTGGTTGTGGATACCAACAGTACAAAGGCAGAGGGGTGGTGTTTTTGGGGGTTGCCCTGTGGGACAAAGAGGCGGATGCGCGTAAGTTCCTTCAAGAGTTCGGCGTCACCTATCCTAACGGCCTCGATGCCCGAGGGAAATTGGGCGTTGAGTACGGGGTAACTGGTATCCCAGAGACATATATAGTTAACGTCTCGGGGCAAGTTGTAGGACGCTGGATAGGGCCAATCACCTCGGCTCAGTTGAGCAAGTTCATTGATGAGGCTTCTAAAGCTGGGCCACAGGCGCGAGCAAGAAGCCGATTTGCTGGCGGATAGGTGACGGCCTTCGGTGGAGCTGTTGGATCTTTTCCGCGTGGGGTTACGTTGGGCCCATGCCCTGGCGGCTGTGACCTGGGTGGGCGGAGGGCTATTCTATCTCTTTGTCCTCAGCCCCGCCTTTAATAAGGTCAATGATAGTGACACAAGGCGGCAGTTTGGATCGGTCATTGCCTTAGAGTTCAGAGGCGTAGTTAGGACAGCGATCCCGGTCTTTCTGGTTAGCGGCGCTCTGTTAACCCTGGACCGCCTTACTCGTAGCCAGTTACCTCCATCCTACGTGGTCGTTCTTGGCCTTAAGGTTGCGATGGCACTCTGGATGTTTTGGTTAGCCCAAAGGCTGGGAGGCCGAGAGTCAAGGTATCCCAGCCGTAACCAGGGCGTTGGAGGCGTGGCAATGCTTCCTGTGCGAGTTTCAGCGCCTACCCTTATCGTGGCTTTGGGCGTAATGGTCTATCTCCTCGCGATAATCCTGAAGGTGCTGTACGAAAACGCTTTGCGCGCCAGTTCGGGCTTGTGATACACTGAATTAAGCCACCTATACTATGAAAATCGTGTTAGTGACGTTTGTCGTATTCGACTTGTCGGACACGACGAACGGAACAACAGATATGCGTTTCCATGACACCCACTGTGCAGAATCAGTGAGGTATTCCTGTAATAAGAGGTTAGATGGGAGAAAGCGACATCGTGACCAGGGGTGAGCTCTCAGAGCTTCCCGAGACCAAAGTGGGATCTCCCCTTGTAGAGCCGCTGGCTCCAAGGGGAGATATTCGCGCCCAGGATCGTGGTAGAGGGCCTTCTGCCGCAGCCATAAAACTGGCGGTTTTAGGGAGTGTTGTTCTTCTCGCTGTGGGATATTTGGTGTTCAGCGCTACCCGCACCTCTGCCGTGTACTACCTAACGGTAGAGGAGTTGAGAGGTATGGGTCCCGCCGCTTACACTCAGCAGGTGCGGGTTAGCGGCCCGGTGGCGACATCCTCTATAGTCAGGGAAGGGGAGCGCTTGAGCTTCAGTATAGCCGATCCCAGCGGAGACCTGCCGGTAGTTTACCGAGGTGTAGTGCCAGATATTTTCCAGGAGGGCATAAATGTCGTGGTAGAGGGGAGCTATGCCCTTGATGGGACCTTCGTCGCCCATACCCTCCTTGCCATGTGCCCCTCACGTTTCGAATCCGTGCCCCAATCGGCT
>JAENIT010000178.1:0-4726 GCA_016844365.1 Dehalococcoidia bacterium | reverse complement strand
CAGAACGGGCCGATCAATTAGCTTGTAGCGAGCTTGTCTAACTATATGACTCCATCAGATGTAGGCGCTCTTTCCCTGGCCCTGTCTCTTGTTCTAACAGTATACGCCTTTGCTGGCACCGTCCTGGGTGTCCGCATGGGTCTGGACCGCCTCGTGGTGAGCGCTAGAAACGGAGTCCTGGGATCGGCTCTTTTTGCCACTATGGCGAGCATGGCTCTGGTGGCTGCGTTCCTATCCAGAGACTTCTCGCTGAAGTATGTGGCCCAGACCTCCAGCCGAGACATGCCCTGGGACGTTACCATCAGTAGTTTCTGGGGTGGGCAGGCAGGCTCTCTCCTCCTGTGGGCCTGGATGCTCTCTCTTTTCGCCGCGATGGCTGTCTGGAGCGGTCGAGACCGTTACCGAGAGCTGATGCCCATGACTACTGCGGCGCTTATGGGGATACTGGGGTTCTTCTTATTCATCTTGGTGTTTGTCGCTAGCCCCTTTGAGCGGCTGGCGGTCGTCCCTCCCGATGGAAATGGCTTAAACCCGCTGCTCTGGGACGATGGAATGCGGCTTCATCCTCCGCTGCTTCTTATGGGCTATATGAGCTTTTCCATCCCCTTCGCCTACGCCATCGCTGCTCTCATTAGCGGACGATTAGGGAGCGAGTGGCTGAGGCCGGTGCGTCAGTGGATGCTGGTGGCTTGGGGCATTCAAGGCGCAGGACTTCTGGCTGGGGCGTGGTGGGCATATCACGTCCTGGGTTGGGGCGGGTACTGGGGATGGGACCCAGTGGAGAACGTTGCCCTTCTTCCGTGGCTCACGGCGACGGCCTTTCTGCACTCTACAATGGTGCAAGAACGGCGACGGATGCTGAAGGTCTGGAACCTGGTGTTGGTCATCGCTACTTTCACCCTTTCGATCTTCGGCACTTTCGTAGTGCGTAGCGGCATACTATCCTCGGTGCATTCCTTCGCCCAGAGCGCTATAGGCCCATACTTCTTCGCCTTCCTGGGAGTGGTCATCATTGGCTCCCTGGGACTCTTTTTCTACCGGCTGTCCCAGTTGCAGGAGGAGGGACAGTACGACTCTATCCTCTCTCGAGAGGTGGGCTTTCTCTTCAATAATTTGATCCTGGTGTCCATAACTGCCGCCACCCTGTGGGGAACTGTCTTTCCCTTAATATCGGAGATGGTGAGGAACGTCAAGATCTCCGTGGGAGCTCCCTTCTATCAGCAGGTCAACGGCCCACTTTTACTGGCGCTCATGGCGCTTATGGGAGTAGGGCCCCTTCTAGCGTGGCGTAGGACCACGTATAGAAGCTTGAGACGCAACCTGCTTGTTCCCCTTGCCCTTGGAATTATAACCGGCGCTCTGCTCCTGGTCGTAACCAAAGGGCATCTGCTGGCGTCTCTGGCCTACGGAGTATGCGCCTTTGTGACTGGAGCGGTACTCTGGGAGTACTATCGAGGAGTTGCGGCCCGTGTTCAAGGAGGCGAAAGCGTTCCTTTAGCGTTGTTCCAACTCATTTCGCGCAATCGCCGCCGCTACGGGGGTTACATTGTTCATCTGTCAATAGTGCTGCTGGCCGTGGGAGTGATAGGTTCCTCCTTTTTCCAGCAGGAGAGCGTAGCAACACTGGCTGAGGGTGACAGCGTAAACATAGGACGATACACACTGACCTTCCGAGGTCTCTTCGAGCGACAGGATCCCGGGGTAAGTACGGTGTTCGCCAGCCTGGCGGTGGCCAGCCCCCTGGGTGACATGGGGTTTATAGCCCCAGATCGGAGATTTCACCGCAATTGGGAGCAGCAACCGACCACGGGGGTGGTGATCCTTACCACTTTGCCCTGGATTGATGACCTGTACGTGCTGCTCACGGGTTGGAATGATGACGGCAGCGCCACTTTCAGGGTGATCGTCAACCCCCTGCCATTGACGAGGCCCACAGGGAGGTTAGTCTCCAGTGAGGTTTAGCTTGGTTGCCATCTTCGTTATAGCGCTACTTCTTCTGCCAGCCGCTCCCGCTTTGGCCGACGGCCCGTTGGAGAAGCAGGCTCTGGACATAGGAAAACACCTGCGTTGCCCGGTATGCCAGAACCTATCGGTGGCTGACTCTACATCTCAACTGGCTGAGCAGATGCGGGGTATTATCCGGGAGAAGCTTGAGGCTGGGGAGACCAGAGAGCAGGTCGTTCAGTATTTTGTGGATCGCTATGGAGAGAGTGTTCTTCTAGAGCCACCGAAGCAGGGGTTCACCCTGCTGGCTTGGTGGGGTCCGGTAGTCGCCATGGTACTAGCCTTGGCCATAGTTATCAGGTCTGTACGGCGGCGGCTTCCCCCTGCTGATGGCAAGGAGCGAGAGGCCGCGGCTCTGTCTCCAGAGGAGCTAATAGTCTACGAGGAGAGGCTCAACAGGGAGCTGGTCGGTTAAGGACGGCATGTCTAGTGGGGTTGGACTTGCTCTTTTCACCCTAGCTGTGGTTGTGGTGGGTATATTGCTGGCTGCACCCTTCATAAGGACGCGATTTCCTGGCCCACCACCTCGCCATAGCCCTAACGGGCGCTTCCGTGAACTTGAACTGGAGAGGGACAGAGTTTTTGGAGCCCTACGGGAGATAGAGTTTGAGCGCCAACTGAGCAACCTGTCTGAGGAAGACTACTCTGTTCTCAGGGATCAGTACCGGCGGGAAGCAGTTGTCCTTTTGAAGGCTGCTGAGGTCATGGAGACGGAGATGGATGCCGCAATTGAGGCGGCGGTCCAGAGCCTGAGAGGCAGAGGCTACATCCAGAAGCCCCCAGAGCGTGATGGTGAGAAGGAATGTCCCGGGTGCGGCGCGCCGGTCCTAGCCCGCCACCGCTTCTGTCCTGAGTGTGGAGTATCTCTGCCTGAAGTGTCGCGCGCAGCCGGTGGTTCAGGGAAGAGAGAACAAGCGAGAGCCAGAACCGCTGCTGTAGTTGTCGCCGATCCGCCATCCCGTCGTAAGCGGGTATGGGTCTTAGGGACCGGGGCTACAGTAGCGGCGTTTGTGCTGGGAGTAATCACCCTGTTCCTTACGACTTCCCGAAGTCAGGCATCTCAGGAGCCGGTGGGTCTGGTTACTGCCCAGCACTACCATACCCTGGCTGTGAGCCCGGAGAGCCCAGAGGTGGTCTTTCTGGGGCACCATAACGGCCTGATGAAGAGCTTAGATGGCGGGGGGTCGTGGCAGGGGATCCCTCAAGTTAGCGTTGACGTAATGACCATTTCCATCCACCCCGCTGAAGCTAAGACCATATATCTAACAGGCCACGATGTTTTCGTAGTAAGCCTTGATGGAGGAGCTAGCTGGAAAGCCGCTACCACTACGCTTCCCGGCACCGACATTCACGCCTTCGCTATTCATCCTGACGAGCCCAGAGTCTTGTACGCTTTTGTTGCGAACTTCGGGCTGTTCCGCAGCGACGACCATGGAGCTACATGGCAACTTCTGAGCCAGAGAGCTCCTGAGGATACGACTGCCATCACCATCGTGCCAGGTCTGGCAGAGACCATCTATTTGAACACCATGAGCAAGGGTGTCCAGGTCAGCGTCGACGGGGGTGGCAGTTGGGAGAGCGCTAACGGATTCGTTAACGGAGCCCTGCCTACTTTGAGGACTACTGCTTTAGCTTACGACTCCGCTACTGGTGACCGTTTTGGTGGCGCATCCGGGCGCAGTTTCCAAGGGGCGCTGTACGTCGGCGCCGATAGGGGTCTGTTCAAGAGCACCGATGGCGGCTCTAGTTGGGTGCGGCTACCATTGAATACCGACGTGGCTGCTATGGCCCTCGGCCCCGCTGGGTCTCGTCTGATCCTGGCGGTGGATAGCCAGGGGCGAGTGTACCGCAGCCGTGACGGGGGGATTTCCTGGAAGAGGTAGATGATGGCGAGGCTTCTCCTGGTTTACCTAGCGGTTATGGGCTTTGCCGCCTCCTTGGCACTGGCTGGCCAAGGTGAGGCGCTAGCTGCCGCGTCCGGGCGCATCGAGGGGTGGGCGTACAACGCCACAACCGGTGGCAGTCCATTGGCTAGCGCCCAAGTGACCCTTTTGACCTATGTGGACGGGAATCAGACGAGGGAGACCACACTTACGGCTGACGGAGAGGGCCGGTTCCAGTTCTCCGACCTGGACACTGGCTCGACGTACACTTATGAGGTAACCGTTCGATATCTAGAGATCCAATATCGGAGCGTTATGCTAACCTTCCCCCAAGGGGTGGACAGGTTGGATATCAGTCTCCCGGTTTACGAGATCACTAAAGAGAATCCTGGCATACAAGCCCTGAGCGTCTCTTTAGTCCTTGCTGGAGTGGAAGAAAATAGCCGCATGATCCTCGCGATGGAGAGAGTCTCGCTTTACAACCCCTCCGACCGCACCTATGTGCCCAATCGCTCGGGGCCAGAGGGGCCCATGTCCTTCCTTCGGTTCGGGTTGCCGCCAGGGGCTGTAAACCTGACCCCTCATGAAGGTCTGAATGACGGTGAGGTTGTCCAGTCGGACAGGGGGTTTGCCTCCACTATGCCCCTGCTGCCGGGTGAGCATGAGGTGGTCTATGCCTATCGCTTCCCTTATCAGAGCAGCAAGGTTGCTTTTACCAAGTCATTTCTCTACGGAGCTGGTGAGTTCCTGCTTCTTGCGCCCAAAGATACATGGGAGGTGGACGGCCCTGGGTTGGATGCCGAAGAGAGTGTGACTATAGGCAACCGGGAGTACAGGCT
>JAENIT010000177.1 GCA_016844365.1 Dehalococcoidia bacterium | reverse complement strand
ACAAGGGAGCCAAAGACCAACACCAATGCCACTAAGGCCAGGGGAAAGGAGTAACGCTCTGCCCTCTGGAGGTCCCTGTGGCTTACCACCTCCAGGTCGGTGTAGGCCACTGGCGCGCCGGTGAGCCACACCTGGAGGGTAGTAGTGCCGATGAGCGCCTTAAGCTCCGGGAGCAGCCGCTGGGCCACTGCTGTCTCCACTCGGAGGCCGACCAGGACATAGGTGGTGTGTCCGTCGGGGGCGATGAATCGGGGGTTGCCGGTGGACTCGGAGGTGATGATCTCCTGAACTTGAGGGTGGCTGCGCAGTGGGGCCAAAGCCCGCTCCATCTCCTCAACAAAAGAGGGATCATCGGCTCTAAGGGAGTCGCTGGAGAAGAGGAGGGTGATGGAGCTGCGGCTGAAGTTGAGCTCCTGGTGAAGCAGGGCGATAGCCTGAGCGCCCTCGCTCCCTGGATGGCTGAAGCCCCCGGCCTTCAAGGCCAGTCCAACCCTGGATGCCAGGGGAATGCTGGCTATCACCGCGATGAGCCACAGGGCTATTATGGCCCAGCGCCGTTGGTAGACCAGGTCACCGAAGCGGGCGTACAAGGGCTACACCACCTTGGGCCACCTTCCGCCGGTTTAGGGCAGAAACTACCGCTTCCCCCACTTGAAGCCAGTGATAGCCACGATTGTATCGGCCTCGCCTCTGGCCGCAGCGTAAAAGGTCTTTCCGTCCTTGGTGAACTGGATCCCCTGAACTACGTCCATCCCCGTTAGGAACCGGTATACGCCGTCTGAGAGAGCATCCTCATCGGGGCCATCGGGTAGGGCGGCCCACACGTCTCCTGCGCCGGTGAAAAAGAGGACCCCAGTGGGGCTGAAGGCAAGTTGGTCGGGGCTTCTAAGTCCCCTGGCTACCTTTGGGGTAACAAAGCTTGTCACCTTGGCGGTTTCTAGGTCTATAGTAACCACTTTAGACTCCACCCTGGCGCTTACGACCATGTACAGCTTGCCATCGGGGCCTATGTGCATATCCTCCGCGCCAGAGAACTTAGTTCCCTCTTTGCCTGTGTCACGAGCCTCGAAATACTCTGTCTTGATCCAGCCCTCGTTCTCCTTAAAGACGTACAAAGTCCCTTTGGATAGGTCTGGAGGCGAGTCCAGAACGTACTTGAAGATAGGTCCTCCATCAGGATGGTCTTCTCCTAGGTAAATAGTGTTAGGGCTGACCACCTCCGCTCCTTCACCTCTATACTGCCCCATAGCCTTAATGGGAGGCGGAGTTGGTTGGTTGGGAACATCAGGTTTCACCGCCCGCCAGAAGCCCAACTCACCTTCTAGGCTCCCCGCTCCCGTGCCCTCCTCGCCAACTAGGAGCACCTTACCTGGAGCGTAGTACACGATCCCGCCGGGTCTGTGGAGCCCGGTGGTCAGCTGAATGACCTCGCCACTCTTAAGGTCAACACGGTAGGCCGACCCATCTGGGTGCTGTAAGTGGGTTACAAAGTAAAGATACCTTTCCGTGGGGTCAAGGGCGATAACATCGGGGTCATTGTACTTCCCGCGGGGAATGACCTCTTTATAGGTCAACCCCTCTGGGAGCTTCGGGGTACCCTCCTCCCCCTTGTGGCACTGCTCTATGGTGGAGGGGTCAAATCCCAGCTTCAGGATGACTTCTTGGGACACCGAGGGTTTAGGGTAGGGGCATGGGAGTTTGGGGAAGTCCTGCGGTATACAGGCAGAAACGGCCAGCAAAACAGCAAAGAACCCGAAAGCAAGCCGAAATAGCTTTGGGGTCTTCGCTAAGATAGCCGATAAAGCCGCCTCTGCGTTCTCTTTTTGGGGGGGACTTAAACTCTTATCTATTTGAAGTTCCTCAACTGAGGTCTTGTAGCGAACAAGATCAAGGCTAGGGCCCCGTAGAGACCTCCTCCAATCAATACAGTGGTGGGAACGGTGATGTACTCGGCCAACGTGCCCATCCACAGGGTCCCGATCCAGGTGAGGCCCATTAAACTGACACGGACGCTCATCACCCGACCCCTCATTTCATTCGGGGCCAGAAGCTGCATGATCATTGTCATCATAGTTCGTGAGCACGTGGCGAAAAGCCCCATGAAGAACACCAACCCTAAGGATAGTAGGAAATCCTCTGAGAGAGAGAAGGCAAGGATGAAAAAGGTGTACCCCAGGGCTGCCAGCATGAGCATTACGCCCCTCCTGGGAAAGTTACTCATAGCTATCACAGCAACAGACCCTATGGATACCCCCAAGCTATTTAAAATCATTAGCATGCCGAGCCCGTGAGCGCCTTTGTCCAGGACATCTCTCGCAAAGAAGACCAGAAGGAAGCCATAGGACCCAGCGAAAATGCTTGACACCACAGAGAGGAGAACCAGCCCCAATATCACGGGTTCATTCTTAACGTACCTGATCCCTTCCATGAAGTTACTGCGAACGCTATGTCGCCTCGCCTCAGGCTCTCCCGCCGGTTCCCACTTCAGAAATAGCAGGGTGAAACCTGTAATCGTCTGTCCGATGGACGTTATCCAAAAGACCCCGTCTGTGCCAAGGGCAGCGTAGAACAGTGTGGCCAACACCAGGCCTATCTCGCTGGGCCAATGATGGGCGGCGGCATCGATGGCGACGGCGCCGGGCAGCTTTTCCTTGTCGTTCACCACATTGCCCAACATGGCCTCGTGCCCCGGCCGCCCGATACCCTGAAGAATTCCGCTCATGACTCCGGTGATCATAAGGTGCCACCACTGTATGAGACCCATGGTAATGATTATGGAAGTAGCGATCCACAGCAAGGCCAGGGAGAACTCGGTGAAAAGG
>JAENIT010000176.1 GCA_016844365.1 Dehalococcoidia bacterium | reverse complement strand
GGCTGCGATCATTCGGTTAGGGGGGCAACGGAAGAGGAAGCCCTTAGAAATGCCCAGCAACACGCCAAGGAGCACGGTATCACAGAGATGACCCCGGAGATTATGGCGATGGTGAAGGCCGCCATGAGGGATGAGTAGCCCTTCGGCGGGCTCTCCGCGAAAGTGGTCCGCGAAGTGGACTCCGTTTACGGAGAGTCCGAAAAGTCGGACACGACAAGCTCCTAACACAACATGGAACGCCCCTTGGTAGAGTACCACCCAACTATTCACCAACTCCCGTCGTCGGAGAGACCCCGCGAGCGGCTCCGAGACCAGGGGGCTAATAACCTGAGCAACACGGAGCTGCTGGCTATCCTGTTGCGCACCGGCACTCAATCGGAGAATGCCATCCGCCTGGCGGAGCGGCTTCTGGCCCAAGTGGGCGGACTGGAGGGCCTTATGCGCGCGAGTTTCGTTGAGCTATGCGCTCTCCACGGCATCGGCGAGGCCAAAGTGGCCCAGGTCAAGGCGGCCCTAGAGATGGGTCGGCGGCTAAGCTCCCTCCAACCTGAGGATCGGGTTACGGTGCGCTCTCCTGGGGACGCGTACAACATTCTTATGATGGACATGGCCTACCTGGAGCAAGAGCACTTTCGAGTCATACTGTTGAACACTCGGAACCAGGTCCTTTCGATGCCTCTGCTTTACCAGGGCAACGTCCATACCTCGGTGGTGCGGGTGGGGGAGGTCTTTCGAGAGGCGGTGCGCCAGAATGCGGTGGCTATAATCCCAGTCCACAATCACCCCAGCGGCGACCCCACCCCTTCGCCGGAAGACGTAAGGGTGACCAAAGAGATGGTGGATGCTGGAAAGCTCCTGGACATTGATGTTCTGGACCATCTGGTCATTGGCCGTGGGAAGTACGTGAGCCTTAATGAGAAGCGATTGGGGTTCTCGTAGCAGATGGCATAATGGGCTGCGCGCTCAATAGACTTCATCGGTAAAGTTTTGTATCCCCTTATATAATCTCCACCAGAGCCTTCCGTCCTGCGAAAGGGAGTATGCTAGAATCTGATAGCGGTGTGCAGAGTCAGGCTCGCCCTCGCCCCCGTATATTCTACGGCTGGTACATCGTAGCAGCCTGTATAGCTATGAACTTTTACCTCTCTCTCACCTTCTTCCAGGGGTTTCAGGCCTTCTTCCTTCCCATTCTCAACGAGTTCGGCTGGAGCCGGACCCTCATGTCCGGGGCCTTCTCTGTGCGCCAGCTGGAGAGCGGGATTCTCGCCCCGGTCATTGGCTTACTAGTGGACCGATGGGGCCCGCGGAAAGTGATCTTCGTAAGCGTACTCATCGGTGGGGCTGGGATGATCTTTCTGGGCCTCATCCAGTCCGCCTGGATGTTTTACCTCGCCTTCATGGTCATCTCTGTGGGGATGAGCGGCGCTGGCCACGGGATCACCTGGCCAGTGGCGGTCGCTTACTGGTTCCGCCGCCTGCGAGGCCGAGCCCTGGGGATCACCTTCCTCGGCCCCGTGGTCAGCGGCCCCTTTATAGTGTCGATGGTCTTTCTTGAGGAGGCCGTGGGCTGGCGAGTGGCCTTGGTTCTCCTAGGCGTTGGACTCTGGATCGTGGGAATCCCCCTCGCCTTGGTGGCCAGGTCTCGCCCGGAGCCCTACGGCTACCTGCCAGACGGCGATAGTCCATCGAGCAGCGACGCTACTTCCTCTTCGGCCCTGAGCGGTTCTCTTGGAACCGATCCCTCAGGGTCGGGTTTGACTCCTACCCCTGTTCCAGAGGGATCGACTGCCCGTCAAGCTATGCGCACCCCGGTATTTTGGGTGCTGGTTGCCATCTTTTGCGGCCACAATCTCGGCATCAATGGGATCATGGTGCATCAGCTACCCCTTTTCTACGCCATGGGATTCAGCCAGCGAGAAGGCGCGGTGATCGTTGGGATTATCTTTGTCCTTAGTGGGATAGGGCGATTAGGTGCAGGGACTCTGATGGATTTTCTAGACAAGCGTCTTGTGCTGGGCGGTGTTATTCTGCTTCAGGCGGTATCATATCTGATGCTGCTGGGCGATTCCCTCTCCTGGTGGCAGGTGATCCTCTTCTCTCTGATGTTCGGGAGTGCCTTTGGCAGCACCATACCAGCCCGGCCGATTCTGATTCGAGGGCTCTACGGCAGCCGGGCCTTTGGCGCTATCAGCGGGCTGGTTCAGGGCCTTGCCTTTGGTATGGGACTTATTGGCCCGATAGTCATGGGCGCGGCCTTCGATCTCACGGGCAGCTACACCTCCGCGATCCTGGCCTTCGCTGCCCTGACCTTGGCTACCGTCCCCCTGGTGCTCCTGCTGCGATTTCCATCTCAGGAGATGGCAGCGCCCGTCGCTAACTAGCCGAGTTACGGGCCAGTGGTGAGTGTTGCCCCTCGAAGCCGATTGTCATACACTTGCAACATCAGCTATCCCGAAAGGTGAAACCTCTGTGATAACGGTAACTGACAGCGCCAAAGAGGAACTGAAGCGGATCCTGGAAACCCGGCGGCTGGAGCCAGGCCAGAGCCTGCGCCTGACCACGCCCCCCGTCTGGACGGGCGATGGAGACTTCGGCATAGTTATCGACTTCCAGCGGGATGGAGACTATACAGTGGAGCACGAAGGGGTGAATGTGCTCTATGTTGACCCCAACCTGATGGAGCTGCTGGATACCGGGGTGGTGGATTTCAAGGAGACGTCCCAGGGTGTGGGCTTTGCGGTGGATGTGTATTGATACTCTAAACTTCACTGGGTTTTGGTGTATCATGTGATATAGAGCACTCATGATAACGTTAAATAACATTAGAAGGTTTGCTCC
>JAENIT010000175.1 GCA_016844365.1 Dehalococcoidia bacterium | reverse complement strand
GGGGAGCGAAGTCGCCTCCCGTCTCTATTCGCTTACCGATCCCGGGGGCCGGCGGCTGAGCCTTCGCCCGGAGTTCACGGCGTCGGTTATAAGGGCCTACATAGAAGAGCGCCAGGATTCTCTTCTGCCCCTGCGCTGGCAGTACGCTGGCCCGGTCTTTCGCTACGACGACCCCGCCATCGAGGGCTACCGGCAGTTCACTCAGGTGGGGGGCGAGCTTATGGGTTCCTCCAGCCCCAGAGCCGATGCCGAGATCATATCCATAGCCTGTAGCGCGTTGGGTGCTGTAAAGCTGCGGGATTACCGGATGGTCATCGGTCATGCCGGCCTCCTTCCAGCGCTGTTGGACGGCCTGGGACTTTCGGAGCGGGCCAAGATGGTGATATTGGGTGGAGTGAATCTGCTTAAACAGGGCGATGCCGGAGTCAGCCAGGTACGGGAGCGTCTGGAAGGGGTGAGGTCCGTGGCGACTCTCAGGGATGAGAGTCGCCTGGAGACTCCGATAACGTCTGTGGATGAAGAGGCGGTCTTTAATCTGGTCCAACGAGTCATCTCCCAGGGCAATACCCTGGCGGCCGGTGGCAGGACTATCGAGGAGATCGTCAGTCGGCTCCAGAGCAAGATGGACTCCCAGGACACTGATGAGCGATTGGAGCGAGGCGTCAGCTTGGCAGCTCAGATAGTGCAGGTCAAAGACACGCCCGCCCGCGCCCTATCGGAGGGACGACGGTTAGTGGAGAGCTTCGGTTTGCCAACCAGGGTCATTAACGAGATCGAGCATGTGGTGAGGTTAGCTGAGGCAGGCAAGCTCTCCTGCCAAGACCTTCAGGTGGACCTCGGGCTGCTAAGAGGGTTGGCCTACTACACAGGGGTGATCTTCGAGGGTTACGTCAGCGCTAAGGACGGGGACAAGATCCTCTGCGGCGGAGGACGATATGATGGTCTGGTGAGGGCCTTGGGCGGGTCCAGGGACGTTCCAGCTTTGGGGTTCGCCTGCATAGTAGAGCACATCAAAGAGGCCCTCGACGACACGACATACCATGAGGCTAGAGGCGCGAGGGCCAGAACCCTGGTAGTGCCTGCTGACGGTGTTGCTTTCGGCAGTGCGTTGATACTAGCGGAGGCGCTCCGGGCCCAAGGAAAGGAAGTGGAAATGGAGGCGATGGAGCGTCCTTTAGAGGAGAGCCTGATCTATGCCTCCCGTCGTGGTGCGCAAGAGGTGGTGGTGGTGGCTGGAGAGTCGGGAGAGAGTGACCATTATGTATATAGAAATGGGGGGTGGGCCCGTGTTGCGGTTAGCGCTACCCAGTAAAGGCGAGCTAGAGGAGCCAACCGTGGCCTTTCTAAAGGCCTGTGGCTTGACGGTGCAACGCTCCAGTTCCCGTCGCTACACAGCGGGGCTGAAATCTCTGCCTGAGGTCTCTGTTCTCTTTCAGCGCGCCGCGGATATTCCGGCTAAGGTGGAGGATGGCACTGCTGACCTGGGAATAACTGGGCTTGACCTGGTGGAAGAGTACAAGTTGGACTCAGCGTCAACCATGACCATAATGGATGACCTGGGTTACGGCCATTGCGACCTGGTGGTAGCCGTTCCCGAGGCCTGGATAGATGTAGTCGATATGGTGGACCTGGCCGAGCTGGCGCAGGAGATGAGAGAGCGGGGGCGCGAGCTAAGGGTGGCCACCAAATACTCCCATCTCACTCAGCGATTCTTGCTGGAAAAAGGGGTGAGCTATTTCTCGCTGGTAGGCGCTACTGGGGCTATGGAAGTGGCTCCCGCCGTCGGCTTCGCTGACATCATCGCTGATCTGACATCCAGCGGCGAGACCTTACGAGAGAACGGGCTTAGACCCCTAACTGATGGCGCTATCCTTAAATCCCAGGCCTGTTTAATCGGCAACCGTGATCGTCTGGCGGCCAACCCTCAGTGGCTTGAGCCGTGCAAAAAGATACTGGAGATGATGGAGGCGCGTCTTAGAGCTGGCGGATATTACAGTATAAGTGCCAATATCCGCGGCAGCTCCCCCGATGCTGTAGCCCGATACATCATGGATTGCCCGCAGGTGGCTGGCCTGGAGGGGCCAACAGTGTCCAAGGTGTACAGTCGGAGCCTGGCTGATGATGACTGGTATGCGGTTACTGTAGTGGTCAGGGTGGAAGATCTGTTGAAGGCAGTAGTTCATATCCGCCAGATGGGAGGCAACGGGATTACCGTGTCCTCTCCTAACTACGTTTTCAACGAGGAGTCCACCGCGTATGCTCGGCTCGTGAGAGCCCTTGAGGTTTCGGCCATGCGCCACGGCGCTCCTATCTCCAAGAGTTGATTTTCGAGCCATGCCCCCCATCTGCTGGCACATGGTCACCGCTTCGGATGCCGTATCCCTGGTGAAAGACCCCCTTCTGAAGAGATATTCGGGCGCTTTTCTCTTGGGCTCCACAGCTCCTGACATCCGGATCATGACCAACGTGCCGAGAGAAGAGACCCATTTCTATGATCTGTCGAAGGAAGATGCGGAGAGTGGATTGAGTAGGATGCTCGCAGTCAGTCCCCACTTGGCCCGAGCTGAGGACCTTACTGAAGCTACCAGGGCTTTTGTGTCTGGTTACCTCACCCACCTGGCCGTAGACGAGATGTGGATCTGCCAGATCTATCGGCCCTTCTTTGGGAAAGGCTCTCCCCTGGGTGGCGACCCGGATGCTGACGTTCTTGATAGGGTGCTTCAGTTCGAGATGGACCTAAGGGAGAGGCACAACCGAGAGCTAATGGATTCTATTCGTAGTCAGATAGATGAATCAGTGGCGAGAGAGGGTTTCTAGGCTGGCTGATCGGGAGCCTTCCTGGACAGCCTTTAGAGATCTGGCCCGGAGATACTTCGGTGTGGGTGAGGACCCAAAGGCGGAAGATGAAGAGAAGTTAATGGCCAGAATCCCTGATCTCCTGGAGCGGAGCCTTGAATATATAACGACTGAGCGGCTGGCGGCCTTTAGAGAGGAGGCGGTGGCCCGCTCCGCGGCCGTGGTAGGGGAGTACCTGGGATGAGGATATTATACGGCTTGGAGGCAGGAAGGGCGCTGCTGCGCCGACGAGAGTGGCGTCCTGAGGCTGGGCCGGAGGCCCTTGCTCGGCTTAGTGATCTCTTTGGAAGAGAAGTGGATACCGAGGAGGCAGTCCGGTTGATTGTAAGGGACGTTCAAGCCAGGGGAGACAGCGCCCTGGTCCATTATGCCAAGAGCCTAGACGGTGTCCAACTCGAAGAGCTGGAGGTGCCGCGGCGGCAGATAGAATCGGCCCGCAACAGGGTCGAGCCGAAGGTTATGAAGGCGCTGGAGATGGCCTCAGAGCGGATTCGCTCCTTCCACCAGAGACAAAAAAGCGGGTCCTGGGCCGATCTCTCTGAGGGGTATGTGGGCCAGATCATTCGCCCTCTGGAGCGGGTGGGAATATACGCTCCAGGAGGGCGAGCCAGCTATCCTTCAACGGTTCTTATGACAGCCATTCCGGCTAAGGTGGCGGGAGTGCCTCAGGTTGTTCTGGCCACGCCCCCTCAAAGAGCCGGGGACGTCTCTCCACTGATAC
>JAENIT010000019.1 GCA_016844365.1 Dehalococcoidia bacterium | reverse complement strand
GGCCGGTCTGGGCCTCGACCTCATTATTAAGATGCCAAATCGTAAAGCTCTTCGGCTCATCGGCCGAGTCGCGGCCGCAGGGGGCGCAGCGGTCCTGGTTGCTCTCGCCTTTAGCCGCGCTGTCCCGAGGCCGTTTCTTGAGGTAGTGTCCGGGGCTATGAAGAGCTCGACCGCACTCTCTCAGGCATTTCCTTCTCCCGAAGCCCTCTATTCCTATCAGTTCCTGAATCTTATACCAGTTGGATTTTATCTGCTGCTGGGAGGCATACTTATAGAAAGAGGGAGTCGATGGAGAAGCGTGTGGCTCTTCTCCATCGCTCCTGTCGGGCTGGTGGCGCTCACAGCTTTAGACCTCCTGCACTTCGGGTACGGCTACATGTCCACCGCCGACGCCCGGCTCCTTGAGCACCGCCCTCCATTCCTCGATGCGCTTCAAGAGAAGGAGCCCCGACCAGGGGCCGAGGGCCTTCGGCCTTTCCGAGTCACCGCCTACGGAAGTCGCCACATCCTCAAGCCCAACTCCGGCTTTCTTCTGGGCCTCCAGGACGTGAGAGGCTACGACAGCGTGATACCACGAGACTATGTGGAGATGTGGCGGCTGATGGAGGAGCCTTCTGGTCTCTCCTACAACGAGGTCAACCTGCTGACCCAACCTGGTTCGCTATCCTCCCCCATCCTGGACATTATGAACGTGCGTTACGTGCTGACCACCGAAACCCTTGACCTGCCCGGCTACCGAGAGCTCTACCGGGGAGAGGTGAACGTGTACCGCAATGAAGACGCTCTCCCCAGGGCCTTCGTTGTGTTCGGGGAGATCCGGGCCAGGGACGGCGCTGAGGCGCTGAGGATCCTTGGCTCCTCCGAGTACGATCCTCGGCAGGTGGTAGTGCTGGAGGGGGCAGATACCATCCCGCCCTTGCCGATCCCTGGGCCACAGGCCGCTCCCACTGTTCAGGTGCTTAACTACAGACCCAACAAAGTGTCCCTTCGAGTGGAGATGCCCCAGGAGGGCTACCTGGTCCTTTCGGACGCTTATTCCCCCGGCTGGCGGGCCCGCCTGGAAACAGGAGAAAATGTGCCAGTGCTCCGAGCAAATCGAGTGTTTCGGGCGGTGCGACTCAAGGAAGGTACGCACACTGTCAATTTCTCCTACTCCCCGGACAGCTTCCGCTTTGGCCTTTACATCAGCTTCATGGCCTCCGCCGCTCTAGTCCTCGGAGCCGCTTACTGGGCGTGGCGGCGACTGTCTCTCAGCGCTATGGAGCTAACCGGGGCGCGGAGAGTGGTAAAGAACAGCCTCACTCCCATGGCAGCCCAGTTCCTGGTGCGGCTTATAGATCTGGGGTTTCTTGTAATCATGGTTCGGATTTTAGGACCCGCCAGCTACGGCGGCTACGCCTTTGCGGTAGTCCTCATCGGCTATTTCTCCATCCTCACTGACTTCGGCCTGGGGATTCTGATAACCAGAGACGTGGCTGTGGAATACTCCAGAGGGAACAGGTACCTGAGCAACGCCCTGGCGGTGCGATTGACCCTGATCCTTCTCTCGGCCCCCGTCCTGGCGGGCGTCCTGGGCCTGTATTACTGGCGTTTTGGGTTGGCCGGCGAGGCCGTGGTCCTGACCCTCATTTTCATGGTAAGCTTGGTGCCTCAAAGCCTGGCGTCAGGCCTGAGCGCCATCTTCAGCGCCCACGAGAGGATGGAGTACTCGGCCTTTGTCTCGGTGATTACAGCCATGCTCAGGGTCTCCGTTGGGCTGGCTGCTCTCTTCATGGGATGGGGCATAGTTGGGCTGGGATTCGCCTCTGTGGCAGCCACCACGGCCACGGCCGCGATCTTTCTCATCTTGTTGTATCGGAACTTCTTTGTGCCCAGGGTCGAGGTGGACCCATCCTTCGCCCGCCAGATGGCAACGGAGGCCATGCCCCTCATGGTCAACAACATGCTCAACAGCATCTTCTTCCGGGTGGATGTGATGCTGCTTCAGCCGATGAAAGGGAGCCAAGCGGTAGGCTACTACTCAGGGGCGTACAAGTTCATCGAGTCCCTACTGATGATACCAGCCTTCTTCACCCTGGCCCTCTTCCCCATCATGTCTCGCCACGCCCATCCGCCTAAGGCGGATCAAGAGGCGCTGCTGAGGGTCTACTCCAAAGGGTTAAAGATGAGTTTGCTCCGGCGGTTCAGGCGCTCCAAGTCCTTATATGGTTCCTGCCCTTCAGCTACATCAACGGCGTGACCCAGTACGCCCTCATCGCCGTGGGGCAGCAACGATTGATAACTCTGGCCTTTGTAATTGGAGCGAGCTTCAACTTCCTTACCAACTTGGCCCTCATTCCCACCTACGGCATATTAGGGGCCGCGGCCACTACGGTGGCGAGCGAGCTGATCCTCATGGTCCCCTTCTTCTACGGTGTCAGGAAGTATGTGGGGCCGCTGCCTCTGCTGGGGATATGCGCGCGTCCAGTCGCGGCCGCAGCCATCATGGGCCTTGTTCTCGTGCCGATGCTTTCTCTGCCGCTGGTGGCAGTAGTGGCGATAGGCGCGGTGGTCTACGCGGTAGCCCTGCTGGCCCTGGGGACCTTTGACGAAGAGGACAAGGCGATTTTGAGGGGCATATTGGCTAGGTAACAGTGGAGTGGGCGGGTTTTGAAGTTACAGTCAGAGCTATTCCCCTCTCCCTCCCCTATTAGGGGGAGGGAGAGGGGCTTTTGAGTGGCGCCGACCCTCCCCTAACCCCTCCCTACGAGGGAGGGGAGACTCTACTCCCGCCAGAGGCGAGTTACCTCGTAGCGTCGATTGTCTCAATCGGCGCAGGCTTTGGCAATAAGCGCATCCGAACAGTTAGGGACGCCCGGTGCTATTCAAGTGAAGGGAATGGTGTGTCCAGGGAATGCCTTGCTAAAAGACCAGATCCAAAGCTATGTACGTGGCAGCGGCGATAAGGGCGGACATGGGAATCGTGAATATCCAGGCCCAGATCATCCTGCCCGCTATGCCCCACCTGACAGCGGAGAGCCTCTGAACCGAGCCTACCCCTAAGATAGCCCCAGCGATGGTGTGAGTAGTGCTGACCGGGATGCCCATAGCGGCGGCGGAGAAGAGGGTGGCTGCGGCCGCTGTTTCGGCGCTGAAGCCGTGGTAGGTCTGGAGCTTGGTGATCCTTAGCCCCATGGTCTTCACGATGCGCCAGCCTCCGGCCAGGGTTCCCATGGCAATGGCTAGGTGCGCCGAGAGCACCACCCAGAGGGGTACACGGAACTCCGGGCCGAGGTATCCAGATGTGAACAGCAGCACAGATATTATACCCATGGTCTTCTGGGCGTCGTTGGTGCCGTGTCCCAGGCTAAATGCGGCCGCCGACATCAGCTGGCCCGCACCAAACCATCTTCTCACCTGACTAGGAACGAAGCGGCGAAAGAGCCATGTGAGGATCACTATGATGCAGAGGCCAACGGCCATACCGACCAGGGGCGATACGACGATAAACAAGGCGATTTTCCCTACTCCACCAAAGATAATCGCTTCTAGGCCCTTATACATGAAAGCAGCCCCCACAAAGCCGCCAGTGAGGGCGTGGGAGGAGCTGGTGGGGAGCCCCACATACCAGGTAATAAGATCCCAGGTTATAGCCCCCACCAGTCCAGCTAACACCACCTGCGGGGTGACGGCGTCGGTGGCAACGATTCCCTTGCCTACAGTGGTGGCCACATGTAGTCCAAAGAAGAGGAAGGCAACGAAGTTGAAAAAAGCGGCCCATACGACCGCCTGAAGGGGGGTGAGAACCCGAGTGGAAACAATGGTGGCTATGGAGTTGGCAGCATCGTGGAAACCGTTTACGAAATCAAAGGTCAAAGCAACTAATACGATAAAGGCTACAGCCAAAAGGCTAGTATCAAAGCTCACTTATGTTTTAACCTCCTGGAAATAGTGTTAAGCGTTCTTGATTACGATCCCCTCCAGAACGTTGGCCACGTCTTCGCAGCGGTCTATAGCCTGCTCCAGGTGCTCGTAGATGTCGCGCCATTTGATGATCTCGACTACATCCTCACGGGAATCGTCGAAAAGCTCCGCCAGGGCGTTACGGTATATGAGGTCGGCCTCGTTTTCGAGAGCGTTGATCTCCACCGCTAAGGGGAGAATATCCCGGAGTCGCCCGTGGTTCCTTAGAATCGATATTGCACTATGGACATGGACAGTGGCCTTCTCTATGACCCCCGCCATCTCGATAGCCCTCTGGGTAGGGGCGATTATTTTATAGGTCTGCATGGTAAGAGCGGCCTCGTCGATGTAATCCATGATGTCGTCCAGACGCTCGGCGATGGCCCCTATGTCCTCTCGGTCGATGGGGGTTACGAAGGTCCGGTGGAGCGCCTCGAAAATCTGGTGGGTAATAGAGTCGCAGGCGTGCTCGTATTCCCGGATTCGCTCCACCTTTCCGTCCACGCCCTGCCAGTCATCCATGAGGGATTTCAACTCCCGAGCGCCTAGCACCAGGGTTTGGGCGTGTTTTTCAAAGAGATCGTAGAACTTTTCTTCTCTGGGGATCAGCGAAAAGGGCACTGGCTGTTAACCTCCCTTCCTGGTAGTGGGCTACTGAGTCTCTCGGATGTCCTTTGCTTTTGTGATGGAAATCTTTGTGCTTTACTACACAAACTGATATTCTCCTACATGATAGTCTCGGCGATCTGTAAAGTCAATCTTTTACGGAGTGGGCTGGGGCAAGTCCTTCCCAGGAAGGATTATAATATACTAGCTTGTAGGTCGCAGCTTGGTGAGTCGGGCTAGCGCACTAATGGCAGGGGGAGACTTGGCGCGAGTGCTTGTTATTGGCAGCGGCGATGATGGGGCCGGTGGGCTGACCTCGGAGGTCCGCCGCAGGGGGCATACATTGCTGGCCACCTCCGATGTAGAGGAGGCCCTCTCGATGGTAGTGCGCCCCGGGGCCGATGTGGTCTTGGTGGATATGTCCAGCGGCTCTTTCACCAGTGAGGACGTTAAGCAGATAGTCCACGAGTGTGGCCGTAAACAGGGCACTTCGGTGGTGGCTATCATTTCTGAACGCCAGCTACGCAATTACGATCTAGCCGTTGGCTTTGACGATTTCATAGTCCACCCATGCACCCCCCTGGAGATGGCGAGTCGAGTAGATCAGGCTCTGTGGCGGAGCGGCAAAGTCGCCAGCGAGTCGGAGGGGGTTTCGCGGATCGGGGACCTGATGATAGACACTACTCGGTACAAGGTGTTTCTATCGGGCAAGCCGGTGGAGCTGACCTTTAAAGAGTACGAGTTGTTAAAGTTTCTGGCTGCCAACCCTGACGTCGTGTTCAGCCGAGAGGCCCTGTTAAATCGAGTCTGGGGCTACGATTACTTCGGCGGCACCAGGACCGTGGATGTTCACATCCGCCGTCTCCGGAGTAAAATAGAGGATGCGGAGCACTCCTTCATCGAGACTGTGCGCAACGTCGGCTATCGCTTCCAGATGAGTGAGTGATCGACTCCGGCGATATCATCGCACAGGCGTTGCGTTGCTCCAAGAGCGGCGGAAGCTTATAATTTAAAGTCGTACGGACTGGGAAGGAGCCTCCAGGACCCTAGACTGCCGGCGACTCCTTCCCGTAAACAAACGCAATACCACCACTCAGGAGAGGTGTTCATAAATGGCAGAGTATATTAAGGTCGCGCAGGCCAAAGATATATCCCCCGGTCAGATGACGAAGGTGGAGGTGGAGGGAGAGGAGATAGCCATCGCCAACGTGGACGGGCAGTTTTTCGCCTTTAGCGACGGCTGCACCCACGCCCTGTGCTCTCTTACCGAAGATGGAGAGTTGGATGGCGAGGTGGTGATGTGTGGTTGCCACGGCAGCGAGTTCAACGTCAAGACGGGCGAGGTGGTGCAAGGCCCCGCCGACGAGCCAGTGAAAAGCTACCCCGTCCAGGTAGATGGAGACGACGTAAAGGTCTCCCTTGCGTAGAGCGTATCTGGTAGCGAGGCGGTATCCGTAGCGTCGATTGTCTCAATCGGCGCAGGCTTCGTCGTGAGCTCAGCCGAACGGTTAGGGACAACCTGCGCTACCGAAATAAATGCACCCGTTCTCTAGGGGATGAAAATGAAGGGTTTGGTTCTCAGCGGCGGCCGGGGCACAAGGCTTCGTCCTCTCACTTACACTGGCGCTAAGCAGTTGGTTCCTGTGGCCAATAAACCTGTCCTCTTCTACGTCCTTGAGGACCTGGTGGCGGCCGGCATAACGGACATCGGCGTGGTAGTGGGTGACACCGGAGACCAGATCGAGGCCGCTGTGGGCGACGGCAGCCGCTTTGGGTCGCGCGTAACCTACATCCACCAGGAGGCCCCCCTGGGAATAGCCCACGCGGTCAAAATAGCCAGGCCCTTCATCGGCGACGACTCCTTCGTCCTTTTCTTGGGGGATAACCTGGTGCGAGACGGCATAGTCCCCCTGGTGGAGAGCTTCAAGGCCAGCGATGTCAACTCCCTTATCGTCCTGAAGACCGTGCCCAACCCCAGCGACTTCGGCGTCGCCGTGTGCGAGGACGGGGCCGTGGTCCGCCTTATCGAGAAGCCGGCGGACCCGCCCAGCAATCTAGCCGTCATCGGCATCTACATGTTCGACCACCACGTCTTTGAGGCTGTAGAGAACATCCGTCCCTCGGCCCGGGGCGAGCTGGAGATCACGGACACCATCCAGTATCTCATCGACAAGGGGCTTAAGGTGATGCCCTATCACCTGGAGGGCTACTGGACCGACACCGGGAAGATGGACGACATGCTGGAGGCCAATCGCTGGGTGCTGGAGGTTATCGAGCCCCGACTTGAGGGCTCGGTTGATGAAGAGTCAACCATACATGGGAAGGTGGTCCTGGAGAAGGATTGCCATATAATCAACAGCGTGGTGCGAGGGCCGGCCATCATCGGCGAACGGACCATCATAGAGAACTGCTACATCGGCCCCTTCACCTCCATCTACCACGACTGTGTCATAACGGACGCGGAGATAGAGCACAGCATCATCCTAGAGGACTGCCGCATCGAGGCCGGAGGCCAGCGGATCGTGGACAGCCTCATCGGCCGCAACGTGGAGATAGGGCGCTCCCCGGAGAAGCCCCGGGCCTACAAGCTGGTCCTGGGAGACCACAGCCGGGTGGGGCTACTGTAATAGACGCCTCTATGTATACCTGGCATGGCTATGGAGGGATGGAGTTAGCACGCGACAGTAAGTCACCTCCATGTAAATAAAAGCTATGAAATCACCTTGACACCCGGGGGGGCGGGACATAAAATACCACCAGCTTTGGTGGTATTTTTCGTTGTGGAGGTGTTGAAATGCGAACCAATAAGGTTTTGGCGCTTGGCCTCTTTCTTGCGGCGGTTACGACCTTTGCAGGCGGATGTACTATAAAAAGCGTGAATCAACCCAGCCAAGCCGTAACTGGAGATCGTATCAGTGTCCAGGTGAACGTCGAGGTTTCCGAATCGGAAACGTCTTATAGGGGTGTGGTTGGTGTACGAGTACCGCCGGGTTGGAATGTGACAGGAGCCACCTTTTCTGGGGCTTTTTCCGGCACCCTTGTCTCCGATCCGGATGTGGTGGCACTACTAGAAGATCGTGAACTGCCGGCCAAGCCGGGATATACCTGGTGGGGAGGTGCCACCGAGCGGTTCTTCACAGTTTCCTCTAAGTCTCAAGCCGTGGCTACCGTTAACGTAACCGTTGGCTCCACCCCGGGGGAGTATTTCCTGGACTATGTAGTCGGTGGCAAGGACTCGTCTAACTTTATTTCCCTCACGGACGACGTTATAGACGTTCCTATAAGCGTCAGGGCAGCGGCGCCTACCCCCATGCCATCAGTTACGGCTCCCCCGTTGTCCAGCCCTGCCCACGGCACTCGCCTCACCGCCCTTGGCACCACCCTTACCTGGCAGAATCCCTCTGGAACAACCCAATATCATTTGGAATTGAGGCCCTACAACGATGATGGGCCTGGGATTATTCTCATCCGTAACGCTGAGACCAGCTTCACTATTCAGTCACCGGTGCTTGGCACTGGCAACTACGTAATGCTCCCTGACATGACCTACACCTGGAGGGTGCGAACCACCAGGAAAAGCAGCTTCGCTCCCCTGGACGACCCCTCCTGGGGCCCCTGGTCGGAGGCTAGGACCTGTCGCACACCTGCGCCCAGCAGCGCCACTATAACCTCCGTATCCCCCGGGGACAGGGCTACCGTGGCCTCCACAGCACCGCAGACTCTCGGCTGGAAAAACACTGCCACGGATATCTTCTATTACGAGATACAGGTGAGTGGCGACCCCTCATTCAACACCGATCCGACCACGGCCACCTCCTTTGTATGGCAGAACCTAGTGCATGGCGGCGTACCCAATCCCCCAAACAGCTACGTAACGCCGGAGCTACCGCCCAACTCAGCCATCTACTGGCGGGTGCGGCCTCGGGTGCAGGGCGATGGTGCTCCGGTGGATTGGTCAAAAACCTGGAGCTTCAAGACGCCATAGCTAAGATAATGTCCCATTATGACACCACCCGAGTGGGTGGTGTCTTTTCGATAGCGCCCTGATTAAACTAAAAGCGTGAACTACTGACCAACAACATGCCCGCCAACATTATTGACATAGGGTTGCCGCCCAACTATAATGTTGCCGAAATCACACTACAGGAGGACGGGAGGCTTTGGCTGAGGTAGTATCCGTTGGTAACGAAAACTTTGAGCAGCTTCTGCGCCGCTTCAACAAAAAGGTGCAGGAGGAGGGGATCCTGGCGGAATCTCGCCGGCGTGAACACTACGAGAAGCCCAGTGTGAAGCGGAAAAAGAAGGAGGCTGCCAAACGTCGGAAAACTACTTCCCTTTCATAACAGTTTATCCCCAAGGAAGGTTCCCCTAAGGACATGAGTCTCCAGGTCAAGATCGCGGACGACCTAATGGAAGCCATGCGGCGGAAGGACAGCGCGCGCGTCTCCGCCCTGCGAATGATAAAGGCCGGGATCAAGTACGCAGAGGTAGCAAAAGGTGCCTCTCTGGACGATCCCGGTGTGGTTGAGGTCCTCTCCAAACAGGCAAGAGAGCGCCGCGAGAGTATAGTGGAGTTCAACAAAGGGGGCCGCCAGGACCTGGTCGCGAAGGAGGAGGCAGAGCTTCAGATATTGCTGGAATACATGCCTCAACAGCTCTCCCGTGAGGAGATAACAGCCGAGGCCCAGCGCGTAGTTCAGGAGACTGGCGCCAAGGGACCCCAGGACAAAGGCAAAGTAATGCAGGCCCTGATGGGAAAATTGAGGGGCCGCGCCGAGGGTCGTGAGATCAACGAGGTTGTTACTCATCTCCTCACGTCGGACTCCACAACCGATAACCCCTAGCCCCCTTGGGATCTAGTCGATCTTTCGCTGCTAACAGCCCTTATGCCCCCCACAACCGCTTCCCCTCATCCTTTGTCACATCTTCGCGCCCTCATATTCACCGGGCTGCTAGCAGTGGGTCTAGCGACGATCTTGGTTGTGCCGTTGCTCCCTCCTCGCCATCGCATAGCCGCGGGAGAGGTATCGCCGTACACCATAAAGTCCCCTATTAACGTCGTCCCCTTTGTTAGCAAGACTCTGACGGAAGAAGAACGGAGCAACGCGGCTCGGGCCGTGCCCGGCGTTGTGGTTTTTGACCCCGAGGTGGCGCACAAGCAGTTGGGCCAAGCGGCAGAGGTACTGGACCGAATAACGGCCATAAGGGAGACCGCTCGCCTGAATTCGGAGCAAAAAAGCCAGGCCCTGGCCCAGATGTCGGACCTTCAGCTATCCGCAAGGGCGGCCGACGCCGCCATCGATATGAGCGCCGCGGAGTGGGAGAAGGTCAGGAAAGAGACCGCCAGGGTGCTTTTCGAGGCGATGAAGGAGCGGATCCGCACTGAGGACTTAGTCCTGGTGAGGGCCAGGGTTTCCCTCTACCTGGACGGTAGCGTCGACTTAAGATCAGCTCCGGTGGTTCGCGAGCTAGTCCAGGCCTTGCTACGACCCAATATGACCGTGGATGAGGTTGCCACCGAGCGGGCCCGGCGGGAGGCTATGGAGAAAGCCGAGCCAGTTCTCACAGGCATCGCTAGAGGCGAGACCATTTTGCGGGACGGGCAGATAGTGCTCCCCCTCCATCTGGAAAAACTAAGGGCATCGGGGCTGCTGGACGCTAAGCTAATTTGGGAGGAGATAGCTGGGCTTACTCTTCTGGCAACCATCCTCTCCGCTGGGTTAGGAGCGTACGTCGTAAAAGTGCGACCTCTCAGCTTACGCACCGACCGCAGACTCCTTCTGGTGGTGCTGGTGGTGCTAGGGACGGTCCTGGCAGCCAAGCTGCTTCTACCAGGTCGGCCCCTCTGG
>JAENIT010000174.1 GCA_016844365.1 Dehalococcoidia bacterium | reverse complement strand
ACGGGCTACGGGGCGCTACGTTTCCGTTATCACCGATGGCGGCATGCGCATCGGCGGGGACGTCTGCAAAGCCTTTGCCTCTGGCGCCGATGCCGTAATGCTCGGCTCAGTGATGGCCCAGGCCCTGGAGGCTCCGGGCTGGGGCTACGAGTGGGGCATGGCTACTCCCCACGCCGCCCTTCCCAGAGGTATCAGGGTGAAAGTGGGAGTCAGAGGTCCCCTCTCCAAGATATTGTTTGGCCCCACCTCCGTAACCGACGGTACGGAGAACCTCATTGGCGCTCTCAAGCTGGGCCTGGGTATGTGCGGCGCTGCGGACATTCGGGAGATGCACGACACCCAGATGGTGGTGGCGCCCTCTATAAAGTCTGAGGGGAAGCTCTTTCAGATCATCCAGACCCACGCTATGTAATTCGTTGAATTTTGTGATAATTAAACAGGCCATGGGGGCACTCCCTGTGGCCTGTTTGGTTTGCGGGACTAGTTTAATTTACTCCCTCCCGTCCACTTACAGGTCATGGACGGCCCAGCGCTAGGGCTAGAAGCAGCGAGATCGGGAGTGGATCGAGTCTAACTATGAGATGGTACTCAATAGCTGGCTTGTCGATTATTCTCCTGTTTGCAGCATGCACCGCAAATAGCCAAGGAACAACGGAAAGGTATGTTAGCGGGGAAGATGCTGCGGCTGACGTTAGGCCGACTACAATCAAGATTGCATCTTGGAACATTGAGAACTTCGGGAAATCCAAGGCCTCAGACGGCCTAAAGATGAGTGTGATTGCGGATATTATAAGGCAGTTTGACATCATAGCAATCCAGGAAATATCCAATGTGCAGGAAAAGAGTGATCCCGGATGCGCTAGGAATGAACATGAATGCCCCAATCACCCCAATTGTAATTTGTTAAGAAACTCTTTGGAAAGACACTTGAACGAGCCCTTCGGCTCAAAATACCAGTTTATATTTTCACCTCAGGTCAAAGATGAACGATACCTATACATTTACAATTCAGAAAGAGTAACACTTCTGGAATCCGGGCTGGTTAACGATGCTGAGTATAGTCAACCAATATGCCTAAGCAGCCCAGATAACACCGGCAAGATGGTTAGACAGCCATTCAAGGCAAAGTTCAAGGTCGGAGATTTCGATTTCACTCTTCTAACAGCTCATACATCTCCTAGTATCAACGTACAAGAGCTTGAAGGATTGGCCTACTTTTACGAGGAAGCACAAAAAGAAGGAGAACCCGACGTAATCATTCTTGGAGACTTGAACGCCGATTGTTCTTATCTAGGAGCATCGGACGATATCAAGCTACGAGGACCCGACTACATTTGGGTTATTGATGACAGCACCGATACCACAGTCTCGACAACGGATTGCGCCTATGACCGATTCATTTTCAAGAACCCAACGACTGAAGATTTTACGGGTAACTGGGGGATTGTGAGGGAGAAAATCACTGATGCCATAAGCGACCATTATCTGATATGGGCGGAATTTTCAACTACCTCGGATAGCGATTAGGGGGTTTTGCTCTTCCGCTGATTTTCCATGTTTCCGCCAGGGTTGAATCCCAGAGGCAATCCCGTGGGTATGTGGGTAGAATGATGGCGTCCGATTTTGTCGCGGCCTTCGGGTCGGGAGACCCGACCCCTACATTCGGCCTGTCTCACGTAGGGGCGAGGTTGCCTCGCCCACTGGGGTGCGGGCTGGGAGACCCAGCCTCTACAACGACGGTTGCATCGTCATATCCCGGAACCTTGCCCTGAGCGGAGTCGAAGGGTCTGAGATGGCGAAGTCCAGGTGCTCCATCGCCTCCCGCCTCACAGCTCGCCCGCGCGTAGGGGCGTCCTTCCTAGGAAGGACGCCCCTACGCTGCGAGTCCCTAAAGCTCTATGGGGACTCCCATTGCTGCGCTCACCCGCCTCAGGGACTCTATGGTATCAGCGAAGAGGGGTATCCCCTTCGCCTTGCGCTCCTCTTTGGCGATGTGTTCCAGGTCGCCAGCGACGTAAACCCGATCATGCCCATGGGCTGGTGGAGTGGCCCGCATGAAGTCCAGGGCCTGGTCCATCATAGCCTTGAACTGGTCGGCCGCGCGGAAGCCATCGACACGCCAGGCTCCGAAGAAGTGGCCGGTGCCCGGAGACCCGACCAAGGCCCCGCCGTGGCCCGGCAAGATGGCGCAGAAGATCTCCACCCAGAGGCCGAGGCCGAAGCCCTTGTAGCTGCTGGTCTCGGGCCTGCTGCCAAGAGGGGCGTAGTGACGGGCCTGCCTTGACTGAACGGGGTCTGTGATGAATCGTCCCTCCTCGTCCATAGCCCAACCTTCAGGGATGGGGACGCCCTTTCTGGTGTAGGTCTCCAGCTTGCCTGTGGAGACAGCGGTGGTGGCCATGTCCAGGAGGAAGGGTGTGCCCTTCTCGGCGGGGATGGCTACGCTGATAGGGTTGGTTCCCAGCCGGCCCGCGCTGCCGAAGGTGGGGACCATGTTGCCCATGCCCCCGGTGTTGCACATAGAGATGCCCATCATATCGTGGGGCAGGGCCATGGAGGAGTAGTACCCGGCGATGCCGAAGTGTCGGCAGTTGGTGGCGGTGACAAATCCCGATCCCACCTCCGCGGCTTTTTGGATGGCGATGTTCATGCAGCGATAGGCGGTAACCATTCCCAGGCCGCCATCGGCGTCCACCAGAGCGGTGCTGGGGCTCTGGTTCACGATTCGGATGTTTGGTCGGGGATTGATCTCTTCGGCTTTGACTCGGTTCAGGTATGCCCGTTCAAATCGGGCCACTCCGTGGGACTCGATACCCCGGAGGTCAGACTCGATGAGGACGTTCGCGGCGACA
>JAENIT010000173.1 GCA_016844365.1 Dehalococcoidia bacterium | reverse complement strand
CGGCGGCGGCGGGCGACCAGAGATGGCCCAGGCCGGAGGTCGGGACGTCGCCAAGCTGGAGGAAGCCCTTCAGCGGGTCAAAGAGCTGGTGCGCCGCTGAAGCTGGATGGCCATCGTCAACAAACTTGTGGTGGGCCTATCGACCCAGGTGTGTAACAAGTGTGGAGCTTCATCAGCCTAGACCAGCGAGACAGCTTCCCCTCCCTTAAGGCCAAGATGGAGGCCGCGCCGGGGGATACCACGGTCCTGGAGATACCCCAGGGCATTGTGCTCCTTCGGGACTCCCTCAACCTAAAGCTCCTCCGCCATTTCGCCTCATCATCAGGGAAGGAGGTGCTGCTGGTAACCAGGGACATTCCCACCACTCGGGAGGCTAGGAATCAGGGCTTTCAGGTATTCGTCTCAGTAGGGGCTATACCATCTGACATCTTTAATTCCGATACTGCCCGCGACGCCACGAACCCTATAAGTAGATTACTAAGGAACAGCCGTGAAAGCTGGTCGGCAATAGCCTGGGTTAGCCTCATTGCCGCCGTAGCTCTGCCTCTTTTGGGCGGCTGTCTCTTTCTGCCCAGCGCCGTGGTAACCGTGAGGCTTCGTTCTGAGCCTGCCGCCGGCACATTCCCAGTCACCGCAGACCTATCCGCAGGGGGTGTCAACGCTAAGAGCCGAATAGTGCCAGCCCACCTCCTGGAGGGCGAATTGCGAGCCTCAGCCATAGGCAGAGCCACAGGGACCAGGGATGATCCCTTGCAAAGAGCAAAGGGGTTCGTTACTTTCATCAACCTCCAGGGCGATGACATAGCGCTCCCCAAGGGCACAAAGGTCGCCACAACCTTCGGCGCGACCTTCGCCACTACTGTCGACATCAATATGCCATCTGGTCTTAACAGCAGGGCCACGGTGGAAGTTGAGGCCCTCGCGGCTGGCATCCAGGGCAATGTGCCGACTGCCTCCGTTAACCGCTTGCTAGAACCAGACCTGGCTGCGAAACTGGCAGTGATAAACGATGGCCCCACACGGGGCGGCGTCGATTCCAAGAGGTACTACCCCACAGAAGACGATATCGACGCCCTTAGAAGCGCCGTTCGAGAGCGGGCAAAGGAGCAGGGCTTAAAGCAACTGAAAGCCGCTGTCGGCCCTAATGACTACATCTACCCGGAGACCATCACAATACAGATCATGCGGGATGAGGTGGCGGGGCCAGAGGATGGGTCCAGGGAGATAGAGCTAAAAGTGCAGGGACGTGTACAGGCCCTGGCCGTAAGGAGTGAAGACTTGAGCCTGCTGTTGGCACATGCCCTTCCATCGGAGCGCGAGGGATCGTATCAGGTGGTTGCTGGTTCCCTCAAAGTGAGCCATATTGATGTAGAATACCGAGGGGGACAGAGCATATCATTAAAGGTCGAGGCAGAGGGCATGATAGTGACCACCCTGGATGAGGCTGTCATTAAACGGAGCCTGACACGTATGAGCAGAGAAGAGTCCATATCCTACCTTCGAAGCCACCTCCCTCTGGTGGAGCAACCCCAGGTTTACCTGGGACCATTCTGGGTCAAAAAAGTCCCCAGATTCCCCTGGCAGGTCAAAATCAAGGTGATTGGAGCCGATTGATGAGATATTTAGGTCTGGATGTAGGAGAGCGCAGGATAGGAGTGGCTCTGAGCGACCCTGGCGGCGTGGTAGCTATCCCAGTTACTACCATCATCAGAGATAGAAGAGGATCAGTGATGAAGACAATCCTTGATCTAGCGGCAGAGCGAGAGGCTGAGCACATAGTGGTTGGCCTGCCCATATCGCTGAGTGGCCAGCTTGGGCCTCAAGGAGAGCTGGTCATGGAGTTCGTCCAGTCTCTAAGCATCGAAACCTCCCTCCCGGTGTCGGTCTGGGACGAGCGTCTCTCCACCGTCGCCGCCGACAAAATGCTCTTGGAGGCCCAGCTAAGCCCTAAGCGACGTCGGGAGTTGAGGGACGCCGTAGCTGCGGCCTTCATGCTGCAAGGCTACCTGGACAGCAGGGACTACCTGGACGAGGACGAAGATGATGAGGAAGAAAACGAAATAACGTGAAGCGGCACAGGGCGGTGTTGATTATCTCTTCCTTAGTTGTGTCCATCACGGTCTGCCTCTGGCTTGTTGGGTCCATCTACCCGCGAGACCCGGTTGTAGAGGCGCTGGTCTGGCTGGGCAGCTCTACGGCTGGGGACGGTGTGGAGATTTCAGTAACCGTAGAGCCGGGAGACGGGGTTTCCGTAATCGCCCGCAGGCTGGAAGATGCGGGATTTGTCAACAACGCATCTATGTTCACCCTGCTGGTGGTCCGCCAGGGACACCAGAAAGAGCTCAAGGCAGGCAAGTATCGATTGCGCCAGGGCATGAGCCTCTTGGAGCTGGTAGAGGAGCTTCGGCAAGGCCAAGGGCCCGACCTGGTGCGAGTAACTATTCCAGAGGGACTCCGGGCTGAGGAGATAGCCGATATCCTCGCCCGTGTCGGCATCAAGGGAAGGGACGAGTTTGTGAGGCTGGCTAAAGCAACCGACCCATCCCTGAGCGTACCTAATGGCCCCCCTAATGGTTCATCTCTGGAGGGTTATCTCTTTCCGGACACTTATCTCGTCCCCCCCGATATAAGTCCCAGGGAATTCATTCAACTTATGCTGAGCAACTTCGACAGTCGCACCTCCACCGTAATCGGAAATCCTAACTCTGCATTCCTCCGTGATATAGTGACTCTGGCCTCTATAGTCGAGCGTGAGGCGAAGGTGACGGAGGAGAGACCAATAATCGCAGGAGTTCTCCTGAATCGACTAGCGGCTGATATGTGTCCCCGAAAGCGTGAATCGATTCGGCTACTGGAAGGAGAGGCTCACTGAGGCCGATCTCAGAATGGACTCCCCCTATAACACCTACGTCAAACCCGGCCTCCCTCCGGGGCCGATATGCAATCCGGGACTGGACTCCATCAAAGCAGTCGTCAGCCCCCAAAAGAGCAACTACCTCTTCTTCGTTGCTCGCCCCGACGGCAGTCACGCCTTCTCTGCCACCTTCGAGGAGCATTCGGCTAACGTGGCCCGGTACCGCCTCCAATGACTAAGTATATCGGCCTAATCGGCTACCCCCTGGGCCACTCCATCTCCCCCATCTTTCAGCAGGCAGCCCTGGATTCTCTGGGACTGGATGTTGTGTACCAGGCATGGGAGATGGAGCCCTCGAGGTTGGAGGAGGCCATTAAGCGCCTTCGAGACCCCGCCCATCTGGGCGCTAACGTAACCGTCCCCCACAAAGAGACCGTTATCCCCATGCTAGACCAAATCGACGACGCCGCTCGGCGCATTGGGGCAGTGAACACCATTGTGTCGAAGGATGGCCGACTAGAGGGACACAACACCGATCACATCGGGTTCATGAGGGCACTGAAGGAAGCCAGCTACGATCCAACAGGCAAAAACGCCCTCATATTGGGAGCTGGCGGCGCAGCCCGGGCCGTCGTCTACGCCCTTATGGATGCCGGGGCACACTCCCTTATCATCGTTAACCGCACTCGTGAGCGGGCTCAAGCCCTGGCCGATGAGCTGGCCGGGGCTTCCCCTCTAGGTGCGGTGCATGTGACCGCCTCGCCTTGGACTCCCAAGCTTATCGCAACTATCCTGGAAGAACCCCACCTCTTGGTGAACTGCACTTCCATTGGGATGCGCCACAGCCCCACCGAGGAGCAGTCACCCTTGGACGGCATGGTGATCCCAAGAGAGACGGTAGTCTACGATTTGGTGTATAATCCCCTCGAAACGTCCCTGCTTCGCCAAGCTAGGGAGGCGGGATGCGTGACCATCGGCGGGCTGCCGATGCTGATCTACCAGGGAGCCGCGGCCTTCGAGCTCTGGACGGGCCACGCGGCCCCGGTGAATGTGATGATGGCAGCGGCGAGAGACGCGTTGGGAGGTTGAGAAAATGATGGGTAACAAAAGGCTAGCGGCCATGTTAAAAGATCCTCTAATGAACAGAAAGGTAAAAGTGGGCACTTTCTTTGAGACAATAACAGTAGCTAACCTTCGAACTGGACGCTCAGTAACCCTAGATGCTCTGGTGGATACAGGAGCTACCTTAACTAGCATCCCGATATCTTTGCTTGGAAGCATAGGAGTGGAGCCAGCCGATAGCTGGGATTTTGAATTGGCTGACGGTAGCCATGTTCAACAAGATGTCAGGCATATCTTAGTTACTGTAGAAGGGCGGGCCACTCCTACTCTATGCACATTTGCTCCCGAAGGTAGCGCACCTCTTCTTGGAGTTGTTGTGCTGGAGAGTGTGGGGTTTACCGTAGACCCCATGAACATGAAGCTGGTGCCGGCCATACGGCCTCGATAAGGGTAGCAAACCATTGAAGCAATACAGATACGATCCTAAGTATGATGTGCTATACATCCACCTGAGAAGGGGGAAGATAGCCCGAACGGACATGCTGGGCCCTGATGAACTTAGACAAGTTGATTATGACGAGGCTGGTCGTCCCCTGGGGGTGGAACTGTTTGCTGTGAAAAGAGGTATCAAACTGACAGGGTTGCCGCAGCCAGAGTCGATCAGGGAAGTAGTTGAACATCTAGGCCTAGAGGCAGCAATAGGGCATGAATAAGAATAGCTTTGGGGCGCTGAAGTCGAGTAGAAAGGTAAGAACATGGAGGTAACGTCTGTTTTAGTTGATGACATCGGGGTGGGGTGCGATAGCGTGACGGCCAGTGTTGTAGCAAGTCTTTACGAGTTTCCAGAACCCCGATGGGTTACTGTTCATCCCGAACGGGGGAACTTCTCTGTTGGGCCATTGGCTCTTGTGCAGCCGCA
>JAENIT010000018.1 GCA_016844365.1 Dehalococcoidia bacterium | reverse complement strand
AACGCCGTCGCTCCGGGGTAAATGCCCAGCAACAGCCCCAGGGCCACTCCCGCCAGGGCCACGTGGGACAGGGTGTCCGCGATGAGCGAGAAGCGACGCAGCACCAGGAACACCCCGATGCTGGGGCAGATGAGGCCCGCCGCCAATCCGGCAAGGAGGGCTCTGGTAAGAAAGCTAAACTGAAATACGTCTAGCATGTCCTGAAATATACCTGTGGTGAGCTTGTCGAACTACCGTAGCACAGGTTGTTTCAAGCTATCACCCCCACACCCCCTCTAGGGGGTTCAAGGTAGCCCTACGGGATTTTATTTTAGAAGGGGGACACCCCCTTAAACCCCCGCCAAGGGGGCATATAGCCCCCTTGGAACCCCCTCATTGCCAATTACCCCTCTCCTGAAGGATGGTGATGGGTCACCCTCGTAACGGGATGTCCGTAAAGCTCCTCCCAATGCTCAGTATCCAAGAATCCTAATGGGTCTCCGTGGTAAACCAGCCGCTTGTTGAGACAACCCAGGCGATTCACCTCATCCATCACCACGCCGATGTCGTGGGACACCATCACCAGGGTGATGCCCATCTCGCGGTTGAGGTGGCGAAGGAGGGCATAGAATCGGTCCTGAGAGGGAGCGTCCACACCGGTGGTAGGCTCGTCCAGCACCAGAAGCTCCGGCTGGCTGGCCAGGGCTCGGGCGATGAACACCCGCTGCTGCTGGCCTGCGGAGAGGTTGCCGATGGGTGTATCTCGATACTCGGCCATGCCTGCGGTCTCCAGGGCCTCAGCGATGGCCGAGGCGTCTGCCTTGCCCGCCCGCTGCAGCAGCTTCCTCCTGGCGATGCGGCCCATGGCCACAACCTCCGCCACCGTGGCCGGAAACCGGAGATCGAAGTTAAGAGCCGCCTGGGGCACGTAGCCAACCCGGTGCCACTCCCGGAAGGACCCCAAGGGCTGGCCGAAGAGGGCCACATACCCTGATCGGGGGCGAAGCAAGCCCAGGGCGATCTTTAGTATGGTGGTCTTGCCTCCGCCGTTGGGTCCCACAAGTCCCAGGAAGTCGCCTCGCTCCACGGACACGGTAACGTCCTCCAGAGCCAGCTCTCGGGAGTAGCCGAAGCTGACGCCCCTCAGCTCAAGGACGGGTTCTGCCATCTACGAGCACCCCAATGCGGTCTTGAGGACCGTCAGATTATCGCGCATCAGACTCAGGTAGTCCTTCCCCGAATCCATCTCTTTCTTGCTGAGGCCCTCGATCGGATTAAAGACGATGGTAGTAGCCCCAACCTCCTTGGCAAGGGTCTGGGCCAGTTTGGGGCTGACCAGAGGCTCCACCAGAACGTGCTTGATACCCTTCTCTCTGGCTAGCTCCGCTAGATCCTTCATCTTAGAGGGGCTGGGCTCGGCCTCTGGGGACACCCCGGCTATGGAGTACACCGTCAGGTTGTATCGCTTGGCGAGGTAACCAAGAGCTGCGTGAGATGCTATAAGCTCTCGCTTTGGGCAGGAGCGTAATCTCTCTAGGTACTCGGCATCCAGAGCGGCCAAAGCCTCGATGTAACCCTTCGCGTTGGCAAGGTAAATGTCCCCACCTTGGGGATCAACCTGGACCAAGGCGTCGCGAAGGGATTCCACAACTTGCTTCACCGCTACGGGGTCAAGCCAGAAATGGGGGTCTAGGGCCTCCCCTCGTTTAAGGGAACGACTCTCCTGACTGCTACCCCCCTCTGACTTCTTGCCTCTGTGTTCATCCTCCTTGGCAGCGGCCATAACCTCCACCCTCTGGCTGGCGTCCATCACCACCAGTTGAGGCGAGGCCACGCTGGTAAGTATCTTGTCCACCCAGGGCTCAAAGCCGGCGCCGTTATATACAAATAGCTTCGCCTTCGCTATTGACTGAATATCCCGAGGTGCGGGTTCGAAATCATGGGGCTCTCGTCCCGGTGGAACCAAAAGAGTAACCGCGACTCGTTCCCCCCCCACTCGACGAGCGAACTCGTAGAGTGGGTAAAAGGAGGCCGCGACGTTGATACGACTCGCCTCCGCCGGTGAGGATTTCTCCCCAACTGGGCTTTGGGAGCAGGATGTGTTTAGAGCCAATAGCGCTGTCGTGAACACCAATACCCACAGGCGATTTACCGATGATCTCGGCGCTGTCTTTCTCTCGGTGGTTACCCAAGACGATTTTACGTCCAATTGTATATTAGACACCTGCATAGAACGTCCTCCCTCCACATAACTGATAAGGCTTTTCAATAAGCCCTTCAGTATATGGGCACAAAGGCGTTCTGTCAATGGGTTTCGGATAGATAATTGAAAACCTTTTTCAATATATTAGGCCATAAAAATTCGCCGGCTAAATAGCTGGCGTTTCCCCGTTAGCTTCCCCTAATTAACAGCGGCTCTACAGCTCTGACATCGACCGTAGAACTCCAACCAGTGACCTCTTATATCAAAGCCGGTATGCTCCGCTAAGATCCTGGTGAAGTCCTCTAGCTCGCACTCCGGGACCTCTTGTATAATACCGCAGGAGGAGCAGATCAGTTGATGAACGTGAGTGGGGCCGACGGCTATATAGCTATGGCACCCATCTTCTAAGTGAGCCCGCTGAATAAGCCCCAGGTCGTACAGGATGTCCAGGGTACGATAGACCGTAGTTAACCCTACAGTTCCATCCTCGTTCTGTATCCGGGTATGTATATCCCCAGGACTGAAGGGCCCTTGATACCTTGATACCTGCCTAAGAACAGCTAGTCGGCTGCGGGTCAACTTGCGTCCCCTTTGCTTCAGGTATCCAGCAAGGGTGGCACTATCTTGAATCATCACCACAGATTGCCTTACCTCGCTAAGGGTGTGAGAAGAGTGGCTCAGATATTGCCCCGATCCAGCCGCAGGAACAGGCTCTATTTAGGGAATGGGAATCCCGGTGTAGCTAGCAGAGGAACTGCCATCGACCGTTATAGCGTTTACCAGCGCGGCGATGGGGCGGTCAGACTCGATCTCTACAGTGCCAACGAAGGTGCCGTTCTCCCCCAGGAAGAGGCCCGGATTGTTATTTCCCTTGGTGTTGGGAGCTATACTGTTGAGAGTCTCCGCACGAACCAGACTTCCGGATGTGTCGTAATATCGGACAGTTATCGTAGCGGGAGTCTGGCTTACGTTCATAGCCGCGATATAAGTCCTCCACCCCTTCGGGTCGTTGGAAGGAGACCAGCGCACGTAGGGAAGGGCCACCTTGGTGTACCCAGAGGGGACCCCATCGTAGGCCATCGCCAAGCCCGTATCCGAGCCGATATTCACTATAGCCGCCACAGGCCCCGAGGCCTGTACGACCGCCGAGCCTATAAATCCCGCCCCGATGCCGGCGCTGCCGGGGTTCCAGCTCTGCTTTCTAAACCCCTCTATAGCGCCAGCGACGCTACCCACCGCAGCGCCAGCTCGATCAAAGAAGGTTATCTTTACGTCCACCGGAGAGGCCTGGGTGTTCTGAACGGCGATGAAGGTGGTTTGCATCTGAGGCGGGTACTGGAAGAGGGCTGATGGTAGGAAAGCCTGTGTCCCCACTGTAGATAGAGCCTCGAAGGAGACGGCCTTCCCCGAAGAAAGATACGGTTGATGAACAGCCGCCACAATCCTACCACCGGAGCTCTGCACCAATGCCGCTCCCGACCAGCCTGCGGGGAGCTGTTGGGGTCCGGGCAAGTTGCTGGAGTCGAAGTAGTGGGATGCATTACCGGGGATGGTATCAGTAACAGTGGCGGTCAAAGCCCCGGTGAAACGCTCGTAGTAGCGGACACTAATGGTGATGGGGCCGCTCTCCACGTTCTGCACCACTAGAGTGCTGGTCTGGTCCGCGTAAGCGTTGGAGATTGCTGGCACGTATACGGTCGTAGTGCCCTCGGCGTAGCCCGTATATATGGTGCGGTCAATATCAGGATTAATGGCATCGAAGCCGATGAATGCGGCGCTCACGGGCTGGCTGGAGCTGACCACCGCCGAGCCGGCGAAGCCGCTGGGGAGATCGGAGATGGAGGCCATGTCAATGGCAACGGAACCCTTGGGCGGAATGGGCGTGATAAGAGAGTGAGCCTTTACCAGTACGCCCGCGGGGCTGTAGAAGTTAACCAGGGCATTGGCGGGCTCAGCCCCGTGGTTCTGCAGAACTATCGAGCCAGACCAGGCCGTGGCCGCAGCGCTGGTGGCAACCGAAGCCGCTCCTACACTAGCCAGGGCCCTGCTGAAGAGGGACGAGCCCCCAACGGGAGCCCCCGCCAGCGCTATGGCTGCAACAAAGAGGATTATAAGACCGGTAAGTTTTACGTTTGCCCTCATTATTCTACTCCACTGAAGGTGGGCTGCCTCCAAATCGTTCGTTTATTATCCCAGGAGGCGCATTTGATGTCAATTGAACAACGGCTCGGCCCGCTCCGTGTTTCATATTAAAGAGGGCCGACCCTTCACGCTAGTCGACCCTTACCCTTGAACTAAACAGGAATCTTTTACTTTACCTTACAACGTGGAGGGAGCCTTGGCTGTCCGAGGTTGTAAAGGATGAGCCGCAGGCGCACGTGGAGACAGCGTTGGGGTTATTGACTACGAACCCGGAGTGCATCAGGCTCTCCTCGTAGTCCACCACTGAACCCTTAAGGATCGGCAGGCTGGAGGCTTCCACCAAAACCATCGCTCCATCTGCTTCTGCTACGGTGTCATCTGGGGAAATCTCGCCGCCGAAGGACATGCGGTACTGGTACCCTGCCCCCGTGCATCCGCCAGGAGCTATGGATATTCGCAAGGATGGGGATGACGCTCCCTGCTTTTGCGACATGGTCTTTATCTTCGCGGCAGCCTTGGAAGTGAGTTGGATCGTCGAAGGAAGTGTTTCCATTAGAGCATCTTCAGCAATGGGTGTTCCGACTCCGACTCCTTGGGAGGCTCGGCCTCAGCTATAACTCTGGTGAGCCAGGGCAGTCGCTCCATCAGAAACGGCTCGAACTGGTCGCCTAGCTGCTTGGCAGCGCAACCGCAGAAGGGGCTGCATCCCAGACCTTGGCCCAGAGCGACCCCCATGTGGAGCACACCCCGCTCTCCGTTAACCCGCTCCAGCCATACACTCACATCATGGAGCCTGGGGTCCTGCTGATTGGACAGCAACTCCTGAAGGGCCTTGACGGCCTGCTCAGCTTCGGTCCGCTTCTCCTCCGTCACGCCGCCGCCATCCTTTTGTCGTATCGTCATTGTAATTACCTCCCTATCACGCCAGCCGACAGGTTGAGCTTGATCCCAAAATCAGGTTCGATAGGCTCAGCAGTGGACTCAACCCGCCGGACCCAGGGAAGATGCTTCTTCAGGGTTCGCTCAATCCCCAGCTTAAGGGTCCCTATGGACGCGGGGCACATGGAGCAACCCCCTTCCATATCGACCCATACCGTGCCATCCTCTTCGTCAACCTTGACTGGCGTTACGATGCCCCCGTGAGTGGCTATGTAAGCCCTCAGATACCTGTCGAAAAGGTACTCGATTTCCTCAAAGGGGTCGGTGAAGATCTCTGCGCCTATCGCCTGGTCCGTTGCCTCGGTGAGAATCCTGGAAGCCTCCCCTCGAGCCTGAAGGGCTGAGACGGAGGAGTTCCTCATGCCGAAAACCAGGGCCCCTGCCGACTCTGGACTCTTGCTGTCCTCCACGTCGATGACATAGAACTCTTCAGCGCCGAACTGCGCCCCCAGACGAGCGCAAAGCTCCTTGATCTTATCCGATACTTCCATATCTTACCCTATTGTGCGCTTTTTGTACTGTAGGTCTAATCCACCGTGTATATAGTATACCCACAGGCAAACCGTGTCAATTTTCGGAGCTAGTTCAGTAGAATTAGGCGATATAGGACGGTTATTGGGGCGGAAAGGCATTATAGAGGATTAGGGCGGTCCCCAGTGAGGTTAGTAACCTAGTGTGAAGTCCAGAGTCAGCGCGTTCGACCTTTGATATCATCATGGCGCACCAAGCGGATCCCTTCAATCTTGTAGACCCCGTCCCTGAGGCTGACTCGTGCTGTTGCGAATACCCAGTCCACATCCTCCACAGTTTTCCCAAAGTCCAGGCATGTAGCCTTAATGTAAAACAATACCCAAACATTAAATATGATCCTATCCGACTTTGTGGAAACTACCAGTGGCTTTGATTCGAAGTCTGTTAAACCCTTGCAGCGTCCTGGTGCTAATTTCTCAGCTATGAGTCTCGTAGTATCCTGGTCAACATTGGGCGTTAGTAGCGCTTCGGCTTCTCCTAAAGCTTTACTGTTACGGCTCCGAATAGAGCGAGCCTGAGCATCGAAGTATTTAGCGACGACTTCTTCATGTGGCTGTAGCCCTGACCCTACGGGGTTTGTCAGTTTTCTATCTGGAGGCAGGATGTAGAACAAAGGCTTCCCTGGTTTTAATTCTTTACCGTACCCCCTGACCTGGTTCAGTTCCGTCATAGCATCTATGTATTGAGGCCTCTCTAACATATACGGGACGTCCTCGGGGCGAGCTCTCATATAGCGGTCCCACTGATAGCCAAACTCATCGTGCGGGTTTTTGCCGAACTGAAGAGTGTGACACGCTACCACCAAATCCTGTTGGATCGGAGGCTCCAAACATTCGGGGATATCTGGTACAGGGGTTGGTGTCGGAGGCAGCGCAGAGCCGGATATATTGCTAGACGTAGCTTGTGTCTGGTCTTGGTTTTGGGGCGCCAGGGGTTTCCCTTCCAGTTGGTTGATATCTTGCGCTTTAGTATCCTTGTGATTGGAGTGTCCGGCAGTGTTGGTACTGGCCATGGCCCATCCGATGCTGCCCGAAGCTAAAAGAGCCAATAGACCCATAACGACCGATACGGCTATCTGCTTCCTGTTCATACCAGCTAGTAGTGGGAGCCAGGTCTTACCTAGCTCTGGAAGCCAGGCTACAAACCAGGTTAACGCCAAAACCACAAGGAAAATTAATACCCGCAGAGACAGGGGCGGATGCTGAATAGGTACTAAGGCAAAAACTGCAAAGAGTAAATCTATGACAGGCAAAATCCAGAACCAGATACGGCCCAACATAATATTCCCCTCGGCTTTGGATAGACTGGACTGAGGGTAAGCTGGCAGTCCAACATAAGATACGATGTTGGCGTATTCTAGCATCCGTCATAATTGGGTGTCAATGGCTTTATCTATGACACTTGTATTACAATTCCTGTTACCTACACAGGCAATTTTTAAGAGGAGCAATCCGGAGACAGTCTGCCATGCAAATATCTCGGACTGGTAGTCCGTAACCATATTACCTAGTAATACGAAGGTGCGACTATGTTGAAGCTATAAACTGCTCTTGTCTGATCGGACGAGATGTTGGCGGTCTTTTAGCACTCTAAGGGGAAGCGCGACCTACCATACGACCCATCGCGAGCTTGGAGGCCACCAGCAAGCCTGAAACATCCTTGCCAACCCAACCAATAGATTTGCACCGATGTGCTATAATGTACCAGGGAATGCAATGAGGCAGCTTGATACTAGTTTTAACACTGCCTCATATGACCCCCAAGGAAGGTTAAGCGAGATGGCAAGCAAAGAAACACAACACATCGACATCTCTGAAATCCACAGCATCCCTGATTTGGTGCGGATCGCTGAAGAGGTCCAAAAGACCGGGGAGCCTCGAATCCTCAAAAGAGACCAGGAGGATATTGCACAAATCACCCCAGTCAAGCCTGCCGGGAAGAGGCGTGTTAGGGGGGGAGTGCTCACCAAGGATGACCCTCTGTTTCGGCTTATCGGCATCGCCAAGAGTGGAATCCCAGGTGGAATATCAGGTAAAAAGCATGAGTATCTTGGTCGGGCCCTCCGTCATCCCTAGTATATGGTCAACCCTCTTCTTCCACTTCGAGAGCGACGGGTCTTTGTTGACTCCTCTGCTTATCTTGCCCTATTGGATGAAGAGGATGAGAACCATGACCAAGCCATCCAGATAGTCACCCAGCTTGCCAATCAGCGCTTCCGTCTCTACGTCACCAACATCCTTTTGATAGAAGCTCATGCTCTCATCATGTCCAACTTAGGGATCGCCGCGGGAATCCAGTTTCTGAATGACATGGATGAAAGCAAAACTATTAAGATAAGAGTTAGAGCGTCTGATGAGCAACGAGCTAAACAGATTATCTTTCAGTACGATGACAAGGACTTCTCCCTTACCGACGCCATCAGCTTTACTGTCATGGAGCGATTGGGCATCACCTACGTTTTTACCTTTGACCGGCACTTCGCCCAGTATGGCTTGAACGTTCTTACCCCAAGCGCTCGATAACAACATCCCGACTATTCCGCCATAATAACCCCGGCTTAAACCATCAGGAGGCCGTTATTGGTTGTTTGCCCACTTGTGTCTCCCCCTAACCCACTGCTCCTGGAGCAGCCCAGTTTTCTATTCCGCTGCGGTAAAGAAACTCCTCAATACTTGAAGGTACTCCTCCGGCCTTCCAGCCAACACTCCATGGCCGACCCCGCTCCATCGCACTACCCTGACCATGGGGG
>JAENIT010000172.1 GCA_016844365.1 Dehalococcoidia bacterium | reverse complement strand
TGATAAAACAGAAAGAGACCCACTACAGTTACGTTTCCTATGTTGGTGAAAAGGCTGCTCAGGAATCGGCGGCTGGCGGTCTCTCCTAGAACCAGGCGCAGCAGTCCGTTCAGCGCCTGGGCCCCGTTAAAGAGAATGGCCAAAACCGCAACGAACAGGATCATAAACAGATATATCCGTCGAGATAGCGCCGTAACCTCTTCTGGTTCTCTATCTCGCACAATCTGAGCTATGCGACGCCAGTGGGGCAGCCAAACGACCAGTCCCACTAAAGCGGCAGCGATGAAGGCGCTAAGCTGGTCCCGCCACCAATGCAAGCTGCCAAGGCCAATGGTAAGAGCCAACAGCCCCAGAGCCGACACAAGGTAGTTGTACCGGCGTCTGATACCCGGAAGAGACTGGATGGTATGCGGCGCTTCCTCCTGTACAACCCTCCAGTGGTAGGCCCAGGAGGAAGCGGCAACTATTATCAGGGGGGTCGTGAATTGGAGGAAGCTCAGTTGCGATGTCAATGATGGAGCCCGATAGCCGAAAGCGAACTTTAGGATTTGATACACAAAGCTCCCAGCAGCCCCGGCAGTGCCGGCCACCACGAGGAAAGTTCACAGATACAGATACACCTGCCTAAGCACGCTCTCGATATCTCCCCTGGCAACCCGAAGCCAGTGAAGCCACCACCAGAGGAAGCCGCCGAGAATGGGCGCTAAGGTCAGACTCCAGTTTCTCAAGAGGGAACCCAGGCCCCCTCCTACGATCTGCACTGCTGTGCCTCGCACCAGATATGAAATAATGAGGGATAGACTGAAATACAAGCCTATTCCAAGGACCCCCAGCGAAACCAAGGATGTTATGTAAACATACCAGCGGCGTAAGGTGACACCAGAGGCTGTGCTTCGCCCTTCCTCTTCATCCACCTGCCAGTAGTAGTACCAGATCATGGCGTACACCACCAGCCAGACCAGGGCATTATATACATCCCAGGGGCGGCCGCGGATGTCCAGCGGAGGCATAGATGCGTTGGTAACAGTGGAAATGACGTGGTAGATGAGGCGAACGGCGTTTAATAGAGCGAAGATGGAGGCTATAGTTAAAATCCCGTTGATGAACAGCTTGCTTAGTACCGCCTGTTGCTCATCAATCGATTGGGCTACTCTCCCCCGTATACCTAGCCAGTGGATAGCCCAGATAGCGCCGCCCACTAAAAGCATAGGCGTATATGTGCTGATAGTCGTTCTCCAGAAGCTTATGCCAGGTGTTATCTCCATCCCCGACTGCAAGAAAACTTTGCCTATGGTGGAGAGTAGACTCCCCGCTCCATAGGCCGCCACCAGAAGGCTGACCAAGGCAACTATGTATACGTAAAGGCGTCCTATTGTACCCATTTACTCTCTCGGAAGGCTACAATTCGGTAAAAGGGTTCGTGAATGCGTCTACACCGAGAAGGCGCGTGGCTTTGGAGGAACAGGCAGCCATCCTAAATATGGCGGATACGAGGGCGTTACAATCCTCCATTGCCCGTCTTCCAGCTTCAGCTTGAAGTGTAACTGGTAGGTATTCTCTGAAGTCTCCATGGGGCCGGAGGACCTGAAGGTGGATATTGACACTATTACCCGGGCCTCATCCCCGGTGATCTCGCTCTTCTCGAGAACAACCTGACGGCTTGACTCGTCCCCAGGATGCCTACCATCTCTTTTGTAATTTTTCTCGAGGTCGCTGTCCTTGATAGATCTGGAAAGGTATCCGTAGGCGTCCTCTACGTCCCCATGCTCAAGCGCGTTGAGATAGCGCTGGACAACGCCCTCAGGGGTGTTGGCAGGGAAGTCAGCTACCTCTCTCCTGCCCACGATGACCAGAGCGACGAATCCAGCCACAATGGCTGCACCCACGCCAAGGAGCATAAACAGCAGGATACGATCAGACCCTCTGGTCATATAATACACCAAGGGAACGTGACAGCTAGCGTTGCTGCATACAGAAACTGTAGGGGTAGACAGACGTTACTAAAGGCCCGTTAGCTTGCGTCCCTGGCTAAGGAGGGCCTCCACCAGTTCGAGGCTGGGGGCTTCGGCGTAGACACGAAGCACAGGCTCCGTTCCAGAGAAGCGGATGAGAAGCCATTTACCTCTTCCCATCCTGAAGCGAACCCCTGTAACGCTACCATCGTCACCATGGTAGCGATCCTTGTGCTCAACGGCTGCCCCGTCCACCGGCTGGGGCTGGCCTTCAAGGACTCGCTGGATTATGGCATCCCGTTGCCCCTGAGGGAAAAGTAGGTCCCATCTATCGTAGTAGTGGGGCCCCACCTTGCTGTATAGATACTCCACCAACTGAGACGCTGTCTTGCCAGTTTGCACCATGAAGTCCAGGAAGTACAGTCCGGCGAGGATGCCGTCTCTCTCCGGAATGTGTCCCCTGAACCCGTAGCCACCACTTTCCTCTCCACCTATCAGGGCGTCTCGTTCTATCATCTCCGGTCCGACGTATTTAAATCCAACGTCCGTTTCCACCACGGGGCAATCGAAGATCTCGCCCAAGCGGTACATCATGTCAGAGGTGGTGATGGTCTTGATAATAGCTCCCCTTTGGCCTCTGGCCTCCAGGAGATACATAGCCAGGATTGCGTAGACCTGTAGCTGGGTTATGAATACTCCGTTCTCATCAACCACGCCCAGCCGATCGGCATCACCGTCCGTGGCTAGGCCGACTGCCACATCCCCTCTCGCCATTCGCTTGGAGAGTTTCGTCAGGTTGCGCTGGATAGGCTCTGGCTGAATGCCAGGGAAGGCCGGGTTGCGCTGGCCGTTAAGCTCAGTTGTCTTGAGCCTGCCCCCTCGCAACAGCCGCCTGAGGTAGCCAGAGCCCGCACCGTACATGGAGTCTACAGCTACATGGAGTGATGCCTGGCGAAGTCGGTCGAGTCGGTCGGGGCCCAGGAGTCCAGCCAGGTTAGTTAGGTATGGTGGGTCCGGATCGAACATACGGACCACTCCTCGCTCCACAGCCTCAGCAAGGGGGAGGGAGTTCACGCTGCCTTTTTCCAGGACCGCAGCTATCCTCACTTCGATATCAGCAACTACCTCCGGCGAGGCGCTGGCGGCATTGCTCTCCTTTATCTTGAACCCGTTGTACTGGCCTGGGTTGTGGCTGGCAGTGATTATTACGGCGCCTGAAGCGCTTAGATGACGGACATTGTAGCTTACTACAGGGGTGGGGCACGCCTTGCTGGTTAAGTGGACTTGTATGCCATTAC
>JAENIT010000171.1 GCA_016844365.1 Dehalococcoidia bacterium | reverse complement strand
GATGATCCGAGTGAAGTTCATGCCCGCGGAGTTAAGGGCGATGGCGTTCATTAGCTGCTCTGGGGGGACCAGCTCCGGGATCATGGACTGCCGTCCAGGGGCGTTGAAGGAGAAGATGAGTCCAGAGAGGAAGGCGACGGCTATTATATGCCAGGGCTGAACCAGGCCCAGGGTGAGAAGGAAGGCGATGAGAAAGGCAAGAAGCCCGGTAGAGGTTTGAGTAATTATCAGGAGGTTCCGCTTGACCACCCTGTCGGCGACTACTCCTCCCACCATGGAGAAGAAGAGCATCGGGAAAGAGGTTACTGCGCCAACGATGCCCAGATAGGTGGATGATCCGGTCAGCTCGTACACGAGCCACTGCCGGGCGACCTGGCCCATCTGCATCCCGACAAAAGAGAACATCATCCCAATCCAGAACACTCGAAAGTTTCTGTTCTGTAGAGATGAGAAAACGCCTCGCCACCCTCCAGGAGCCGCTGCTATTGCCCGGTCTGCTGAGATACTAGGGATCGCTACTGCTCTAGGGGGCGTGTCTACGTTAGCCATAGTAGCTTAAGGCCTCATTTGTGGTTTTATCTTTCAAGGTTAATCAATTTCGCTACCGACCGTAAAAGTAAAACCCCCCGATAACATCGAGGGGTTTCTATTATTCAGGGAAAGCCAACTTTGGCATCCGCTTCCCTGAGCGTTAGCGCTCAATTACATCCCTTATTTGCGTAAGTGCGTCAGATGGATGTCTAGTAAATCGCGGATCCTCTGTCTACTTGTGCCCTGCCCTGACAGGGCCTAGGATATCCACTTGCCACACTCCGTACTGTGCTCTCTCCATCTGCCACACACCCCATCGGATCCTATTTACCACTGAGACACCTCCTTTAGTGGATTGTGCCCTCTGGCATATTTAGAGTAACACACATGTATCCACTTGTCAATAGATTAGGTATAATAATCAGACATGAAAGTGAGAATTGGCGGCAACAATGGCTAGGGACCTTCCCCTGGGCAACGGCAGGATGCTGGTCACCTTCGATCCAGCGTACAATGTCCGAGATGTGTTCTTTCCTTCAGTAGGCCAGGAGAACCATATCAGTGGCCAGTTGTGTCGCACTGGCATCTGGGTGGATGGATCGTTTTCCTGGCTCAGTAGCTCCGAGTGGAGCAAAAGCCTCAAATACCGTCCCGATACCCTGGTCACTGAAGTAGTCCTGGAAAACTCAGAATTCGGTCTTCGCATCCTCTTCAACGACGCCGTGGACTTCGATAGGAATATCTTCCTGAGGCGTGCTACAATTAGCAACCTGTCTGACCGCGTAAGAGAGGTGAGGTTGTACTTTCACTATGACTTTCACATATACGGGGTCGGTATAGGGGACACCATGTACTACGACCCCGTGAGCCAGGCCATTATCGCCTATAAGGGAAAACGATACTTTATCATCAGCGGCAAGAGCGCCACCGGCGATAATATATCGGAGTGGGCCACGGGACAGGCGGATCAGCCGGGGAAAGAGGGGACCTGGAGGGATGCAGAAGACGGCCACCTCGGGGGCAACCCCATCGCCCAGGGCTCTGTAGACGCTACCATAGGGCTGCATCTGGTGGTTCCTCCTATGGGAGAGGCGCGCGCCTACCACTGGCTTGGGGCTGGAGTCTCCTTACAAGATGTTCAGGCGTTGGACCATCTGGTCCAGGAGCGAGGGCCTGACAGCTTCATCATCCGCACGGAGGACTACTGGAGAGCGTGGGTTAACAAAGAGAGCACGGACTTCGGGCCCCTTCCCCAGTCTTTGGTGGAGCTGTACAAGAGAAGCCTGCTGGTCATGAGGACCCACGTTGACAATGGAGGGGGCATCATCGCTTCCACGGATTGGGACATAACCAGCTTTAACAGGGACACTTACTGCTACGTTTGGCCCAGGGATGGCGCCCTGGTGGCCTTAGCCTTCAGCCAAGCTGGATACTCAGAGATCGCCAGGGCGTTCTTCCTTTTTTGCCAAGGGGTTATCACTCGCGAGGGCTACTTCCACCATAAGTATGGCCCCTTGGGGGACGTGGCCTCTAGCTGGCATCCCTTTGTAGACAGCCAGGGACGTCCCCAGTTGCCCATCCAAGAGGACGAGACTGGCCTTGTCCTGTACGCCCTCTGGAAACATTACATGAAGTGGCGGAATATAGAGTTCATCACACCGCTATACAGATCGGTGATTAAGGCAGGCGCCAACTTCATGGTCTCCCACCGTCACCGGTCCACCAGCCTTCCAGCCCCCTGCTACGACCTTTGGGAAGAGCGATGGGGCATCCACACCTTCACCGTTGCCACTGTTTGGGCTGGACTTCAGGCAGCCGCCTTTTTCACAAGGCTCTTCAACGAACGGGACTTGAGCGCAAGTTATCTTGCAACAGCCGCGGAGATCAAGGAAGCTGCTCTTCGTTACCTGTACGACGCCCAGCTTAATCGCTTCGTCAGGGGACTGTACGTACGGGATGATGACTTCTTCGAGAAGGACCTCGTACCAGACTCCAGCATCCTAGCGGTATCAAAGTTCGGGATGTTTGAGGCTGACGACCCCAAGGTAGTTAGCACTGCGAGCGCGCTTAGGGAGACGCTGTGGTGTGGTACTTCCGTGGGGGGCATGGCGCGCTACCAGGGTGACAAATATTTTAAGCTGGATCGGAGCGGCCCTGGGACCCCTGGGAACCCCTGGTTACTGTGCACTATGTGGCTAGCCCAGTGCTATATTGCCAGAGCCAGCAACATCGAGGAGCTACAGGAGGCAACAGACCTGCTCCGCTGGGCAGAGCGTCATGCCCTAACCAGCGGCCTCTTCTCTGAGCAGATCGACCCCTATACGGGAGAGGCCGTATCAGTGTCGCCCCTCACCTGGAGCCACGCTGAGTACGCCCTCACGGTGCAGGAGTACATGGAGAAGTACAGAGAG
>JAENIT010000017.1 GCA_016844365.1 Dehalococcoidia bacterium | reverse complement strand
CAAACCCTTGATGTTTATGTCAACCAGATCGCACCTCCTCGTGCTCGACTCCATCCCGTAGGTCGCTACCGTTCTCCACGCTCGGGGCAAGTATAACACCATTGGGCAGGATGATTCTTAAGGCCACGTGCCTGACGAAACAACGTCCCCTCCATCGTACGGCGGGGCTACCCTTTTAGGTAGGCTGAAAACTCCCCATTCGAGGGTCGTGGCAGCCCACAAACCCTGATAGGATATAAGGGGGACTGTCAGCTTATGTATGAGGCAGGAAAGTTTTATCCGAAGCTAAGGAGGGGAGAGCGATGTCTAACTTTCTAAAGTTAAAGATCTTGGCTCTAGCCGTCATTCTAGCCATAACGGCGGCCTGCTCTTCAGCAGAAATTCCTCTCTCAGAGGTGAGGGAGACATCGCCGGCAGGCGTAAAGAGCGTTCCCCAGAGGGGCGGCGTCCTGGTGCGCTCTGCTGGTTGGCAGTCCTACTCTGGGACGGACCCTGCCATGGGGCAGATGTCCTACAGCGGTTGGCCCTATCTTGCCATCCTGATGCTCAAATACGAGCCGGATACCTGGACGGTCGTGGGCGACGGCATCGAGTCCTGGGAGTACTCCAAGGACGGCCTAGATCTGACCCTCCACGTGCGCAAGGGGGTCAAGTTCCACAACAAGCCCCCAGTAAACGGCCGTGAGATGGAGGCCAAAGACGTAGTGTACTCACTTAAGACCATCACCGGCCAGCTCTACCCCGACCTGCCTACGGTGCGCTTTCCCAGGCGGGCCAACCTGGAGGAGATGGTGGATGCAGTAGCCCTGGACAAGTATACAGTGAAAGTTACTCTTTCCAAGCGCTCCTCTACCTTCCTAGCAGGACTAGCAGAGTATAGGAGCGCGATGATCCTGCCAGAAGGGTTGCGGGAGCAGTTCGGGGGCATGGAGACCCTGGCAGTGCCGAGTGTGGAGAGGTACATCTCCGCTGGACCATTTCTCTTGACCAAATTCGTCCAGCAAACGGAGGCCAAGTACGACCGCAACCCTGATTACTGGAAACAGGGTCAACCCTATCTCGATGGTGTCCACCTGATCTGGATCCCAGACAGATCCACGGAGATGGCGGCTTTCATCGCCGGAAGGATCGACACCATTACTCTTCAGGACAACGAGGAGCGGGATTTTATCTTGGGGGCTAGGAAGAACGCCGAAGTGCAGAACTACGCTCCCCCAAGCTGCTGGTACAGAGTTGCCTTCAACACTACAAAGAAGCCCTTCGACGATGTCCGAGTGAGAAAGGCCATAGCCTTGGCCATCGACCACCCAGAGTTGGGTAAGGCCATGAGCGGAGAGTGGCAGGGTAAGCCCCTTTGGAAATACCCTGGCCCTCTACCCTGGGTGTTCCCGGAGGCTCTTTACCCCAGGAGGAGCTGAAGGCTATGCAACTCTACTATGGACCAACACCTGAAAAGGTAGCAGAGGCCAAGCGGCTTTTGGAAGAGGCCGGCTACGGGGGTGGCTTTCAGTTCGAGATGATCAGCTCTAGGTCAATCCGAAGTACCTCCGGGATGACCATTGTCCAAGCCCAAGTAGAAAAGGCCCTGCCGGGCGTGAAGATCAAGCAAAGCCCTCTGGATAACGCCATCAACCACAACCGGGCAACCACAGGGGACTTCCAGTCCCAACACTATTGCTACATCCATGAGCCCACGAGTGTGGGGATGATGAAAACGGCCTATCATTCCACTGGCGGTCGAAACTATCCTCGCTACAGCAACCCCAAGATGGATCAGTTGTTGGACCAGGCAGCCGAAGAGTTGGACGGGACCAAACGGCAGGCGCTGCTTCGTGAAGCCCAGCTCCTTGCCCTGGAGGACATGCCTTACATTCCCACCTTCCACTACGAGGCCCAACAGGCTGCACAGCCCTGGGTAAGAGGTGAGCGTCTGGGCGCTGCCACTAGCAACACGGTCTGGACCGAGGATATCTGGTTTGAAGGCGCTCCCAAGCGGTAAGGGAGTTCTCAAAGGATTGGCTACTCCAAAAGGTGGACGACCGAAAGCCCCGCCGTACGGCGGGGCTACCCTTTTAGGTAGGCTGAAAACTCCCCATTCGAGGGTCGTGGCAGCTTTGCAGTGATGCTAAGCTTAATTGGGGAGCTACCATTAAGTCTAAGAATGACCGGGTGGCGCTACCGTAATGGTGGAGGACGTGGCACACATGGATCTTAGAGTCGCAGTCATTATGGAGAAGTCATTGCTGGAGCACGGTGTAGTCCAGCGTTTATTGGAGAACCCTGAAGTCACGGTCCAGGTCATGAACCGTGATTGTGCTGACATCGACGCAGCGCTGGCGGCCTTCCAGCCCGATGTTGCCATTATTGATGAGACATACGGACCTCTGCGGGAGCAGGTCCTGGTGGCATTCCCCCAGAGTGCTGTGGTTACTCTAAGCATAGATCGGGCCGACGCTACGGTGTATCGAGCGCGGCGTTTGGCTGTAAAAACAGTCACTGAGCTAGTGGCACATCTCAAAAGGGACCGAAGGCGCGGGGCTGGCTCCCGAAGAGTAAAACAGACGGCGGAATGAACGCCGATGGGTAAAAGGAGGGGAGGAACGATGTACGTTAGAGTTACGCGCTTCAAGCCAGTTGTAGAGTGGAGAAGCGAAGTAATCGAGATGGTGGACACCTATCTGGCATGGCTGAAGACTCAGCCTGGTTTTGTCATGGGGATGCGGCTATTCCCCCTACACCATCCTGAAGAAGTGGCTCGTTTGACAGTATGGAAGGATCGCATTTACACTGATCATGCGGCTACCACAGAGCATTCACTGGCAGTTCGCTCCCACCTGCTCGCTATGACCGTGGACCAGGTCATTCACGAGGAGGAATTCGAGGAAGACCCAACCCACGTCGAGACCGAGGAGATGATAGCCGCAGCAGCTCGCGAAGCCGCGGAAAGGGGAGCCCTAAGGATAACCCCTACAGCAGGGCATGAGAAGGAGGAGGAGATTGTCTATGAGCACATCTACGAACTCACCTCCTCAGGAGAGGTACCTCACGAGGACCGATAGCGAACGATAATGCTCCTCGCCTTGGAGATCTAGCCGAAGGCTCGTTGGGGCCTTGGGTGTTGTGCTTTCACTCTCATCTACTCCACTAAGTAGGGGCAGAAACGAACAGACACAATGCAGGAGGAACTCATAGCAAGACAAGCAGTAGACAAAACAACAGCACCCGACCCGCCACCAGGGGATGTCTCACGGCGGGTATTCTTAGCCTATATTGCGGGCGCTATCTCTGCTTTTATAGGCATGGTCGCTGGGATCCCCATCATAGGATACTTAGCCGCACCTCTGGTTAAGAGGGAGACAGCGGTCGCCTGGGTAAGCCTGGGCAAGGTGGATGCCTTTAAGGACCCTCAGCCCAAGATGGTCGCTTTCACCATCTCGCGACGGGACGGATGGGTCGAGGTCCAGGAGGCTCGCACCTGTTGGGTGGTGCCCCAGAGCGACGGCGGGTACATGGTCTTCAACGGTCGCTGCACCCATCTCGGGTGCGCTTATAGCTGGCGAACAGAGGGACAGTACGCAGAGAGGTTCTTCTGCCCCTGCCACGATGGCCTCTATGACCGGGATGGCAGGGTTTTGGACGGACCGCCGCCAAGGGTCTTGGACCGTTTGGAAGCGAAGGTGGAGGGGGGCGAGCTCCTGGCCCTATACCAGGATTTCAGATTGGGGGTATCAACAAAAGATCCCCTGTGATCTAGCGCAGGGTAAGGGTTTGACGATGACCACTGTTATTCGATGGCTGGACGAAAGGGCAGGTCTGAGACCCTTTTTTAGAGCCATCTTTTTACGCCACATACCCGTAGGCACTGACTGGTGGTACAGTTTGGGCTCGGCGGCTCTGTTCCTATTCCTGCTCCAGGTTGCTACTGGGACACTACTGGCCATGAGCTACTCCCCAACGCCGGAGCGGGCTTACGATAGCATCCGCTTCATTATGGGCGAGGTGCCTTTCGGCTGGTTTATCAGAGGACTGCACCACTGGGGCGCTTCAGCGATGGTAGCAGTAGTGCTCCTACACCTGGTATCGGTCTTTGTCATGGGGTCTCACCGCTACCCAAGAGAGGCAATCTGGTTAGCTGGCGTCGGCCTATTTCTGGTGACCCTTGGTTTTGGCTTCACCGGCTATCTGCTCCCCTGGGACCAGAAGGCCTACTGGGCCACCACTGTCGGCACCAACATGGCAGGCACAGTGCCGGGCGTAGGCCCTGCTCTGGTGAAACTGATTCGGGGCAGCACAGAGGTGGGCGCTGTAACGTTGGTACGCTTCTACGCCATGCACACCTTGCTCTTTCCACTGGCAATCTCGGCTCTGGCGACGATCCATCTGGTCCTGGTGGTCTACCATGGAGTGAGCGTGCCGCCAGGTCTGTGGCACAAAGGACAGGCCGCAAAGCCCAAGGATAATCCTGGGGCTGAGAAGGCATCCATTTACCAGGAGCGGTACGCAGCCTTCAAGTCCCGTGGCTCCACCTTTTGGCCCGACCTCATTGTAGAAGACCTGCGAACGGCTCTCTTTATATTCCTGATTCTGATTGGGCTCACCGTCTTCGTTGGCGTCCCCCTGGACGAGCGCGCGGATCCCACAGACACATCCTACATACCACGTCCCGAGTGGTACTTCATGGCCCTATTCGAGATTCTAAAATACTTCCCTGGCCACCTGGAGTGGGTGGGAGTCGCTCTGGTGCCTGGACTGGTTGTGCTTCTTATAGTCCTGGTGCCCTGGCTCTCCGGAGGAGAGGAGCGAAGAGCCCTTAGAAGGCCCCTGGGCATGGTAACTCTGGCCTTAATTCTGGTGGCCACCACTGGGCTGACGGTACGAGCTTACCAGGCCACTCCACCAAGCCAGATGGTTGAGTGGGGCCTGCCCCTCACCTCCCAGCAGTTACGAGGCCGGCAGCTCATCCAGCAGCAGGGCTGTCGCTCCTGCCATGTCATCGCCGCGAAGACCGAGTGGAAAGAGGGCAGTGGGACTACAGAAAGGGTGCAGGGGCCCACTCTCGATGGGATAAGGGAGCGCATGACGACTGCGGACATTCACTTCTTTATGGAGAAACCTAAGGCTATCAACCCCGAGGCCACTATGAAGCCTTTAATCCCGCCCCTATCCCACGAGGATGTGGAGGCTATTACCCAGTATCTCCTGACTTTGGAGGGAGAGGTGAGACAAGATGAATGAGAACACTACAGATATCAGGGCGCTTAAGAGAGCCCATCTTCAGGGTAAAGCGGTCCTGGCCCTGGGAGTAGTTTTGGGGCTGGCGTTCTCATTGTGGCTGTCTGGAGGCCTGGGTCCGCCCCGCTCCCTGCTCTCGGCAAACTCCTTGGCATTGGGGAATCATTCGGAGAATACTATGCCCCGCCTACGCCATGGCCTAGTTCTCACCGAGGAGACCCGAGGGAGGGTGCTCTTCGGCCGCTACTGCGACTCCTGCCATCCCGGTGGAGAAGAAGGAAGGGGGGAGAGTCTGGTTTCGGAGGAGTTCCAGCGTGACTTCCAGAACGAGTTCCAGATTACTCAATTGGTACGAGATGGCACCTGCATTATGCCTGCTTATAATCGTTTCTTTCTGGCGGACGGCGACCTGGCGGAGATAGCTAAGTTTGCTTTGGGCCGCTCTCAAGCTGCCGCTCAGGTCCGCGCTACAGCGCCGCTACCACCTTTGGACGGGCCAGGGATCATGCAACAGAAGTGCGCCAACTGCCACGACACCGTTGACCCCCCGCTTGACACTCGAGACCCCCAAGTCCTTTACGTGATGGAGTTGGAGATGGCCCGCTGCGCTGGCCTAACCGCCGTACAGAAGGAGACGCTGCGAACCCACCTGCTATCGCAACAGGTGCGCTGATGGAGACGAGCACCCACTACAGGAGTACGGATGAGGTCTATGACTAGCCCATCCTTCTTTAAGGGTAAAGGAGGTGACATTCGAGACTTGTTGTGGCGGAGTTAGGGTGGCAAGAGAGGAAGGCTGGGACAGACCCGTTAAATCAGGAAGATATTAGTTCCCATCAAGGAGGAGAACCATGATCCAGATGACACGGTTAAGCATTCTTTTCGCCCTGCTTATCGCGATCGGAGCGGCGGTGTCAGCTTGCGCCCCACAAGCAGCGCCTACGCCGGCTCCTCAGCCGGCGACTCCCACAAAACTTGCTCTACCTCCTACCCCAACACCTGAAAAGGGAACTCTGGAGGCCGTCAAGGCCAAGGCCGCGCCAGCCTCTGCCGCCGACGCGGCCTGGAACACGGCCCCATCTTTGCAAGTCACGCTGAAAGGTGAGGGTGAGTTCAAAGACAAGTCTAAATCGGTTACGGCAAGAGCGCTTTACACCGACTCTGACCTCCACCTGCTGTTCCGTTGGAAAGACGAGAGCCAAAGTCTTACCAAGGAAGCCTGGAGATACGATGGAGTCAAGTGGGCAAAACAGAAGGGGAACGAGGACCGGCTGGCCATCCTCTGGGAGATAACGCCCATCGACGGGTTTGCGTCCAAGGCGTGTGCCACAGCGTGCCACGACTCCGCCAAGGAAAAGGAGAAATGGTACTTCGCTACCAATGCAGCAACCGAGCGAGCGGACCTTTGGCACTGGAAGTCTTATAGAAGCGATCCCCTGGGGTTCGCTGATGATAGCTGGCTGGGAGAATCAGACCCAAAGGCATCACCACCTACTGGTCGCCGCAACGACCCGGGCGGCGGCGGAGACAGCCGAAATGAGACGCCAGAGAAGGACCGCCCTGCTCTTATGGCGGACTCTTCAAAGCCCGTCCCCGCCTTGAAGCCTGGCGCGCCAGGGGGTTTGCTGGCAAAGGATAATACGGTTCCTATCAAAGATTACGCTGCTTTCAAGGCAGGCGATGTTTTGGGATACCGGATCCTCTCTCAACCCAGTGGCAGCCGAGGGGACATTAAAGCCTTGAGTGAGTATCGAGACGGAGAATGGACATTGATTCTCTCTCGCAAGCTGACCACTGGCAACGAGGATGACGTGGCCTTTGCTTTAGACAAGCCCTACAACTTGGGTATGGCAGTGTTTGACGACTCAGGGGATGAGAACAGCTACGATAGCACTGCCCTCAGGCTCAAATTCCGCCCTGCTCCGTAATTTTTAGTGGAACACGTTCCCGTAGAGGCGCATCATAGGGAGAGGCGGGGCTAAGAAGCCCCGTCTCAGGCCGGGGCATGGATAGGCATTGTCGGGTCACAGAACGGCGTTACCTGGATCAAGCCTTGCGCAATATAACAGCCCTACATTACAATTATAATCTCGGACATATGGAATATAGAAAGGAGGTGCACTATGTGCACTATGATACAATGGGGCATCCGTAAGAGAGCTTTACTGGTGTTGGCAGCCCTCACGAGCATCATGCTGCTGTTGGCCGCTGCCTGCTCTTCAGGGGTTCCTCAAAGCGAGTATGACGCAGTGAAGAAGGAGGCGGAGGAGCTCAAGGCCAAGGTGTCGGCCCAGGAGAAGGAGTCCGCGGAGCAGAAGGGGAAAGAGGCTCCAGCTTCTGGTGTTACCACCCTCATCGGGGCCAAGGCGGTCCCCACACCAACCCCTGCGCCGACGGCTACGCCCCTGCCGCCCGGCGCCACACCGCCAGCCCCACCGGCGCGGCCGGCCTACCTGGCGGAGCGAGTCTCATTCACGTACCATGTGGAAACTCTGGCGACGACCAGGCCCAGCAAGTATGGAATGGCCGCCACCGTCAACTGCTTGAACACCAACGTGTTCAAGCGAGGTCAGCGGATCGTCTACCGATTCGAGGTGTTCGACACTTCCACAGGAAAGCGAGTCACGGACGTGGAAGCAGCGTCAGTCAAGGTCAAGCTCCCCCATGGCGAGGAAGTGACCAACCGGTTTTCGGCGCGCGGGGGCTCAGGTCCCTGGATGTGGAACAGCACCTGGGACATCCCCTTGGACTACCCCTTGGGCGGCTTGGACTACGAGATCATTGTGACGACAAAGGACGGCCGCACCAGCACCTGGAAGCAGCCAGCCCTCGTCCGAGCGGCTACCGCGTCCGCAGCTGGAGTGGACAGCCGGCTGCAGATCTTTGAGTAGCTTTCAGGAGGTAAAAGCGTTGAAAAGGATATCGACACGGATAACAGAGTGGGTCTTGCCTGTAGGTGTCGGCCTTGCATCCCTTGTTCTCATGGGGGTGTTGTCGGCGTGTACAGCCACGCAGCCTGAGGCGGGGCCCTCGGCTCCCATCACATTCCCCAGCGAGGACCAGGCTTCCAGCCTGAAGGATGTCCCATCCATCGGCGCGTTGCCTGGTGGAGTTGCTCCCGGCGGCGCGCCAGCGCCAGCACCCGCCACTTCACCATCAGGAGGGGCACCAGCGCCTGCTGCGGCCCTGAAGCTGCTGAAAACCTCGCCGGATAAGGGCTACGTGGGGGACTCCTTTACTATGACCGGTGAGGGCCTACCGTCCGGCAAGGAGGTGGAGTTCGCCTGGGTGACGGTCGATGGAGGCTACACCACCGTTGTCGGCCCGGAAAACGTGGAGTTCCATGAAAAAACCTTCGAGCCGAAGCGGGTATCTCTAGGGCGCTTCCCAATTAACGCAGAGGGGCGACTGTCAGCCTCTTTGAAAGCGCCCGATGACTACGGTGAGGTTCACGACATCTTCGCAGTGGTGGACGGCCAGGATGTGGCCAAGGGTGGGTACCGAATCATGCGAAACGCGACGATAAGTCCCACTGAAGGGCCTGTAGGCACGCCCATCACCATCAAGGTCACTGGGCTGGGCTGGAAGACCTTCGAGAGCACCATCGGCGTGCGGTACGATAACCAGCCCACCGGGCTCGTCACCGCGGTAACTACAAGAGGGATCGCGGAATTCCAAATCCGGGCGACGGGTGCGCCGGGCAAGCGAGTTATAGACCTGAACCACGCAGCCAGGTCTACACCCTACCTCAACAACCAGCAGTCCGGTACTGCCCACATCTCAGACCTCCGTTTGTGGTTCACCGTGACCAAGGACTCCGGACCCCCACCCTTCACCATCGAGTGGCCTGAGGATGGACGGTTGGCCAAGGCTGCCGACCTTGCTGTGAAAACCGCTTCTGGTGGAGTTGTGGCGGCTCCGGGATTCTCCGCAGTGATGGACCCTCCCTCTGGACCGATCCTCTCCCAGGCTACCGTGCAGGCCCGCGGCCTATCCGCCAATTCGGTGGTTGAGCTCTTTTGGATTACGGTCAAAGGAAATCGAACCATCGTCAGCGGATGGGGCACCACGGAGACCTCCCTTCTGAAGAAGACCACATCTGCCGACGGCTCCTTGACTGCCTCCGTCCAGATCCCCGATGACCTTGGCGGCTGGCATACAATAAAGCTGGTGCAGGGCGAAAAAGTGGTTGGAGAAGTCCCCTACTTTGTAGAGCGTAGTATCGTCGGTATCACCCCTATGCGGGTGAAGGCGGGAGAGACCTTCAACATCCAAATCAAGGGGGTAGGCTGGACAGAGCTCGACAACGGGGTGGCCATAACCTACGACAACAGCTTCATCGGCTTTGCCTGTGGGTTTAATAGCCAAGGCGATGTCACAGTGCCGCTGGTGGCAACAGGAGAACCGGGGACTCACCTCATCGATCTATACCCAATGATCTACCAGGGCCATGGCAAGCCACCCTGGAGCTATCAGTGGCCTATCCTGACCTACAGACAGGATGCCCCGGGCCTCGCCCTGGGATACCGTCTCCCGGCCATCCGCCTTGCGATTACAGTGGTAGAGTAAACGGTCTCGCTGACCAGCTCTGCGGTCTGCTTTTGAAGTCAAGCAGGGCATAGAGGGTATGGGGATTAAGTAACC
>JAENIT010000170.1 GCA_016844365.1 Dehalococcoidia bacterium | reverse complement strand
CGACAAAGAGTACCAGATGCTCCGCTCCGCTAGCCTCAAAATCATACGCGCCCTTGGTATAGAGGGGGGATGCAACGTCCAGTTCGCTCTCGCCCCGCGGCCTATGCCTGGCATCACCAGCCCGGTGCTAAAGGGGAGCCCCACGCCCTACTACGTCATCGAGGTGAACCCCAGGGTCAGCCGCAGCTCCGCCTTGGCCAGCAAGGCCACTGGCTATCCCATTGCGAGGGTCGCGGCCAAGATCGCCGTGGGAAAGCGGCTGGATGAAATCACCAATAAAGTCACGGGCAGGACCACCGCAGCCTTCGAGCCAGCCCTCGACTACTGCGTGGTCAAGATACCACGTTGGCCCTTTGATAAGTTCGCTTCGGGTGACCGAAACATCGGCACACAGATGAAGGCCACAGGGGAGGTCATGGCTATTGACCGGACCTTTACCGCCGCCCTTCAGAAGGCGGTGCGATCCCTGGAGCTAGGAAGCAAAAACCTCAGTTGGGCCTCGGAAGAACTGGACGACTTTGGTGTGGAGATCCCTGAGAGCGTGCCTCTAGACCCCAATGACCTGCGTCTGTGGGCCATCATCTTCTGCCTGCGCCGGGGGGCCTCGATAGAAGAGCTCTGTCGCCGCACCGGCATCGATCCCTGGTTCATATACAATCTCAAGGACATAGTGGACATGGAGAACCGGCTCCTCGTAGAGGACCTGACTCCCAGTCTCCTCAAAGAGGCCAAACGAATGGGGTTCTCCGATGACCTGGTGGCGTCTTTAGCCGACCGCATGACCGAACAGATACGGGAGCTGCGCCACCAATGGGGCATCCTGCCAGTGTACAAGATGGTGGACACCTGTGCCGCAGAGTTCGACGCGGAGACCCCATACTTTTATAGCACCTACGAGCAGGAAAATGAGGCCGAACCCCTGCAAGGACCCAAAGCCGTGGTCATCGGCAGCGGCCCCATACGCATCGGGCAAGGGATCGAGTTCGACTATTGCAGCGTTCACTCCGCTTGGGCCATTCAAGAGGCCGGAGTCAAAAGCATCATGATCAACTCCAACCCTGAGACTGTCTCAACGGACTTCGACACCAGCGACCGCCTCTACTTCGAGCCTCTGGATGAGGAGAGCCTGCGGGACATCCTGGAGAACGAGGCCATCATCGGCGACGGCTCCTCAGGGATAGGAGAACAACCGCCTAGCATAGTCCAGTTCGGCGGCCAGACGGCCATTAACCTGGCCTGGCCTCTGACTAGGGCCAGCGCACCTATCCTGGGCTCCAGCGCCGAAACCATAGACCTAGCCGAGGATCGCAGCCGGTTTGAGGACCTCATTAACCGGATGGGGATACCTCAGCCGCCCGGCTCTGCTATAACCGCTGTAGAGGAAGGTCTCAAGGTCGCTCAACACATCGGTTACCCCGTCCTGGTTAGACCCAGCTACGTCCTAGGTGGGAGGGCTATGGAGATAGTCCGCGACCCCCGCGAGCTTATAGAGTACCTGACCCAGGCCGTAGAGCTGGGGACTGGCCACCCTGTCCTCATCGACAAGTATCTGGAGGGCAAAGAGGTAGAGGTGGACGCGATATGTGACGGCGAAGGGGTGCTAATTCCAGGGGTTATGGAGCATATAGAGCGAGCGGGCGTCCACAGTGGCGACTCTATGGCTGTGTATCCCGGTCTTTATCTCACTGAAGAGGAAGTCGACGCCATAGTTGAATACACAACCCGCATCGGCTTGGCCCTCCAGATTAGGGGGCTTATGAACGTTCAGTACGTCATCATGCCTCACAGCCCCCTGGAGGAAGCCGCCAGCCCAGCCGCCTCAGCCTCTGTATATGTGCTAGAGGTGAACCCCAGAGCCAGCCGGACCGTCCCATTCATCTCCAAGGTGACAGGAGTGCCCGTGGTGCGGCTGGCGACCCACGTGATGCTGGGGCGTACCATAAAGGAGCAAGGATACCCCTACGGCTTATGGCGACGTCAGAAGCTGGTAGCCATCAAGGCTCCTGTTTTCTCCATGAGCAAGCTGAGCGGAGTGGACACCTACCTAGGGCCAGAGATGAAGTCCACCGGCGAGGTGATGGGAGTAGACTTCACCTTCGAGGCCGCCCTGGCTAAGGCTATGAGCGCCGCAGGGCTGACGCTCCCACCCCAGGGATCTATCCTCCTGAGCGTAGCCGATAGGGACAAGAGCGAGGCCTTGCCTGTGATTAGGAGTTTTGTTTCCGCCGGTTACCACCTTTACGCCACCGAAGGAACCGCCGCCATGCTCCAGGCCGTGGGCTTGTCGGTAACCTTCGTTACCAAGAAGCTGAGCGAGGGGCACCCCAACGTCATTGATGTGATTAGAGACGGGGTCGTGGACGCGGTGCTTAACACCGTAACCGGGGAGCGGACTCCTCTCCGAGATGGCTTCCAGATCCGCAGGGCCGCCACTGAGAAGCGCATTCCCTGCTTTACCTCTCTAGACACAGCCAAAGCCGCAGCTCAGTCCCTCCTTAATGGCGGCCAGAGCTACAATGTCATGCCGGTGCGCGATTACTTGACTCAGTAGCCCTCGCCGTTGTACAAAGGGACGGCACTCTATTCCCAATTCGAGGCTCTATGGAAGAGCGGGCTCAACTCGCGCTAGAAAATATCCTGAGGCACCTGTCCCAGGGAGAGATCCCCGCGGCGGCGGATACCCTCGAAGACCTCCATCCTGCTGACGGGGCCGATGTGCTGATGGAGCTAGGGACGCGCCAGCAGGAGCAGATCCTTTCGGTAACGTCCGCCCAAGCGGTGGCTAGGATATTAGAGCATCTCAGCGATGCCGACACTGTGCAGGTCTCTCATCGCATCCAGGCCAATATCTTGCCCCAAGTGCTGGATAACATGGAGGCCGATAAGGCAGCCGACCTTCTTAACGAGCTCCCCCCCGACCAGGCGTCCTCTATACTTAGCCGAATGGTAGGGGCCGCTAATGTAGCCTCTCTGCTCCTTCACCCAGAGGATAGCGCGGGCGGCATCATGTCCCTCCAGTTCGTCGTCTTTGAGGAGGATATAACTACCCAGCAGGCCATAGACTACTTGCGAAGGGTGCGTCCCTCATCAGAGCGAGTCTACTATCTCTTCGTGAGGGATCCTGGCAACCACCTCACGGGAGTCCTGAGCCTACGGCAACTGGTCATTGCCAGCCCCGGAGAGAAGGTCAGGGACATTATGAACACCGAAGTCATCTCAGTTCCTGCGGGTACGGACCGGGAGGCCTGCGCCCGACTGATGGAGCACTACAACCTGAGCGCCCTCCCCGTAGTTGACGAAGAGAGGCGTCTGGTGGGTGTTATTACCCTTGAGGAGGTCGTGGACGTCATCGAGGAGGAGGCCACCGAGGACATGTATCGGATGGTGGGCCTTCCGGACGAAGAGCGGGTGGGCTCGCCCTTTCTGTTCTCGGTGAAAAAACGATTGCCCTGGCTCTACATCAACCTGGGCACG
>JAENIT010000169.1 GCA_016844365.1 Dehalococcoidia bacterium | reverse complement strand
CCACACCACCCTGCTCAAAAACAAACACAGCTTTCATGGTCGCCCTCCTATTCACCCTGCGCAGAAAATTCCACCAGTGCCATTATATCTGTAACGGTGGCTGGTGTAACCATTTGAGTTTCCGCGCGCCCCTATGATAAGATGGCAGATACTGAGGATTCCAATGCGTTACCCATTTTTAGACCGACTAGAGAAAGGCCCTATCCTCGCAGACGGAGCGATAGGCTCCATGCTCTACGCCGAGGGTGTCAGTTACCATCGGTGCTTCGATGAACTCAACCTCACAGAACCAGCCCTGATCCAGGGCATCCACAAACGATACCTCGCCGCCGGCGCCGAACTTATAGAGACCAATACCTACAGCGCCAACCGCTACAAGCTCTCCCACTACGGCCTTGAGGATAAGGTTAGAGTAATCAACCGTCAGGGAGTGCGGATCGCCCGCGAGTCCAGGGAAATGGTGGGCGAATGGATCTTTGTGGCTGGCGCCGTGGGGCCTACAGGCCTAGCGCTGCGCCCCGGAGTGAGCATCGACCCGGAGGCCATCACCGTCATCTTTAGAGAGCAGATGGAAGGGTTACTGGAGGGCGGAGTCGATTTGTTTGTTATGGAAAGCTTCGCCAGTCTGGAGGAGATGAGAGCGGCCATCTCCGCAGCTCGGTCCCTGTGCGACCTGCCATTGTTATGTCAAATGTCTTTTACCGAAGACGGGCTGACCCTCGCCGGAGAGGACCCGATCACTGTGGTAAAGACCTTAGATGACCTGGGGGTCGACGTAATAGGAGCTAACTGCACCATAGGGCCTCAGGGCACGCTGGAGATACTCACCAGAATGGCCACGGCATCCCAGAGACCGTTGTCCGCCATGCCCGCAGCCGGGCAGCCCGCCTTAATTGATGGTAGGTTTTTCTATCTATCCACCCCCGCCTACTTCGGAGAGTACGCGAGGCAGTTCGTCCAGGCTGGCGTCTCGATAGTCGGCGGGTGCTGCGGCACGACCCCGGCGCACATCAAAGCCATGAAGGAGGCCATTATGGACCTCCAACCCACCGCTCAAAGGGTATCCGTGAGCGTGCTGGAGCCGGCCCCACAGATCGAGGAATCGGTGGGGCCCAAAGAGACCCCCACTCAACTGGCCCAGAAGCTGGCGGAAGGCAAGTACGTAGTCAGCGTCGAGCTAGACCCACCCAAGGGCGTCAACCCCAACAAGGTGGTCTCCGGCGCACGGATGCTCAAGGAGCTGGGAGTTGACACCATCAACATCGGCGACAGCCCCATGGCCCGAGTGCGCATGAGCTGCATCGCCATGGCCCATCTCATACAGGAGCAGGCAGGGATTGAGGCCATCATCCACTTCACCACCAGGGACCGGAATCTCATGGCGATCCAGTCGGAGCTAATAGGGGCTCACGCCCTCGGTGTCCGCAACGTAATCGCCCTCACCGGCGACCCTCCTAGGCTGGGGGACTACCCCAACGCCACGGGCATCTGGGACGTAGATTCCATCGGCCTCATCAGTATTCTGAAAAAGCTGAACGAGGGGCAGGACTACGCTGGAAACTCTCTGGCCCGACCTACCTCCTTCTTTATCGCCTGCGCCCTCACACCGCAAGCCCCAGACCGGGCCAAAGAGCGGGAGCGATTGCGGCGCAAGCTGGACGCGGGAGCGGACATAGTTATGACCCAGCCCCTCTACACTATCGAAGAGGTGGAGGAGTGCCTGGACTACTTCGGGCCCATCCCGGTGCCCATCCTTCTGGGTGTCCTCCCCCTGCACAGCTACCGCCACGCCGAGTTCCTCCACAACGAGGTCCCGGGGATCTTCGTTCCTGACCATCTTCGCGAGCGGATGAGACTTGCCGGCGAGGGAGCCATCGCTGAGGGGATCGAGATGAGCCATGAGCTGCTCTCTCAGACCAGGGGGATGGTGCAGGGGACATACCTGATGCCCTCCTTCGGCCGCTACGAGGTGGTTGGGGAAGTTGTAAAGCGGATGTTTGAGGAGACTGTATAATAGGGGTAGACTGAGCAGAGGAGCCTAATTGTCACCGGTACGTAGGCCCTCGCCTCAACCATCTCCCAAGTATCGTAGCGCGGGGGCTTGTCCCCCGCATGGAGGAAAGCAAGGAACGGCATAGCATGGTATGAGGTCCAGACATTCGCCCAGGAAGACCATACGGCTACCATCTGAAGCCTACAGCGTCGTGGGAACAATGTGCTCTATTACGATTGCCGTTCAAGACCGGCGACCAGTATTTGCTGATCCTACAATTGCAAGCGCCGCCATCCAAGTGCTACGCGAGCACTCCACAGCGAATGCAGTCCCTGTTTATGCCTACTGTATCATGCCTGATCATGTTCATCTTGTTATAGGCCCTTCTCCCACTTGCGATATCATTTCCTTCGTAGGTCAATTCAAGAACCTGGCACAGAGAGCCGCGTGGAGCTATAGTGTGAGGGGCGCGTTTTGGCAGAAGAGCTTTTGGGACCATTTTCTTCGGGAGGAAGAAGACATCGAAGCTGTCGTATCGTACATTATGCACAACCCTGTTAGATCCGGACTCGTCACCGATTGGCGCGACTATCCGTTTTGTGGCTCGCTTGAATTCGAACTATAAGTCTCGGTGCGGGGGACAAGCCCCCGCGCTACTGCAATCCATATAAAGGATAGCTCAATGCCTGCCCAAATACTCGACGGCAACAAAATAGCGGCCCAGGTCCGCGCCGAGGTAGCCGAGGGCGTCGCCAGGCTCAAGGAGAAGCGCGGAATAACCCCGGGCCTCTCCGTCATCCTCGTCGGCGAGAACCCGGCATCTCACGTCTACGTGCGCAACAAGGCCAGGGCCGCCCAGGAGGTGGGCATCAATGCCGCTACTATTGCCCTTCCCAAGGAGGCATCGGAGGCAGAGATTATCGATAAAGTCCAGGAGTTGAACCGTGACCCACAGTGCCACGGCATCCTGGTGCAGCTACCGCTACCGTCCCACATCA
>JAENIT010000016.1 GCA_016844365.1 Dehalococcoidia bacterium | reverse complement strand
TGCGCGTATAATAATGGTTAGCGAATTCCTTCTCTTCCTCCATCTCGCCAACGGTGGCTGCGAAATGTGGAAGATGGTCCTCAACGGACACGGCCCATACTTCGGATGCTTGCTCTTGGGCCAGAGCGATGGCGGCCCGCAGCGCCCGCCACGAGCCTTCGGAGCCATCAAATCCCACTAAAATCTTACGGAACATGGAACCACCCCTCTAGACCGATAGAACTGGTCAACCCCTTTATTATGACCTCAACCCCTAATAATAAATAGAACACCAGCCGTTATCATCACACCCTCAATAATATAGGGAAACACTCGCTCGGGCACCCGATTCAGGATGAGTTTGCCCAGATATGAGGCGAAGAACAGGACTGCTCCAATGCCGATGCCAACAAGGAGGGTGCGTCCATTTACCAAGGAATATCTTCCGTAGACGCCCAGCTTAATGACGTGCATCACCACTGTGGAGAGGGCCTCTGTGCCAATGTATGCGCCCTTGACCAGGCCATAGGTAAGGAAAAACGGCGCCATGAAGGGACCGACGCTTCCGACTAGAGCAGAGATAAGCCCAGCCGTCGCGCCCAAAGGAAGAAACCCGCGAAGCCTGATGCGCGCCCGCTGCCCCCAAGTGGTATGCCTATAGGCTACCATGCACATCAAGAAGACACCAAGCAGTCGGACTAGTGCGGCAGCGGGCGCTGTGGCGAATATGATTCCACCCAGGGTCGCGGCTGGCACGGCCCCAAGAGCAAACCACCTCACCACTGGGAAAGCCAACTCGCCTCGGTTGAACCACACCCTGGAGAGGTTCCCAATCAACTGCGCCACGGTAAGGATGGGGATCGCGTCCCGAACGCCAAAGGCCCATACCAGGACGGGTAGTATGATAACCGCTCCTCCGAAGCCCGCTACAGCGGCGAGCACACCGGCTACGAAGGCAATGGCCACGACAGCGATGACCAGCATGAGTTCAGTCACCGCGCGCCTCCTCCAGTGTAGACATGCCCGATCGCTCTATTTTCTGGACCGTCTCTGGCATGAACCAGGTCTGGGCGATGAGCGTGGGCACCACTGCTGAGCTTATCACTGCCGATACCAGGACTGTATATTGCGCCTGGTCTATGATGCCGTGGGTAAGTCCAAATAGGGCCGATATACTGCCGAAGGTTAAGCCTGTTGACATAAGTAGTGTGGTGAAGTAGCCCTCTCGCATCTTCATCTTGAAAGCCAGGGTGAGGGGCCACACCCCCGCGAACTTGGCAGCCATCTTCACACCAAGAAAGGCTACAATCAGGCCCACGCCCGCTACCAGCGCTGGCAGCGCTACCAGGCTTCCCGCTTTGATGAAGAAGAAGGGTGTAAGCAACGAGAAGGCGGTGGCTCGTATGCGGTGCACTAGGACTTTATCGTGGCGGAAGACGTTGGCGATGACCAGGCCAAATAGGTAGGCTGGCAGCACGGCTTCGCTCCCGGCGGCGGTGGCCAGACCACCCAGGAAGAAAAGGACCAGAAAGATGAACTTCACCTCCGGCTCGCTGACTCGGCCTCCCCAATGCTCGATCACCCAGCGGGTCACGGTTTGTGCCTTCCATAACACAACGACAGTGACGGTGATAAAGAGCGCCATCCAGCCGTTGAAGCTTGCGAAAAGCACACCCAGGGCCAGCACCGTCCCGAGGTCGGTGACGAAGCACGCCGCTAGGATAAGCTTCCCTAGATCGGTGTTGTTAAGGCCCGTCTCGACCATAACTGCGTAAACGACCGCGACCGAGGTGGTGGAGAGGGCGATGCCCGCTATCTGGGCGGCTTGGGTGTCCCAGCCAATGACGTAGCGGGCGAAGGCCATCGCTCCCAGGAAGGGCAGAAGGAACGAAAGGCCACCTATGGCGAGGCTTGCCTTGAGGTGTTTCCTCAAGGACTCAGGGTCGATCTCGGCGCCGGCTAAAAAGGTGAGGAGCACAGAGCCGAAGGATGCCAGGAAGTCGATCCAGGGTGTGGTGTGGACCCCCAAGAAGTTGCCGCCAATGACTCCAACGACGATCTCCACCAACGCTACCGAGATGCCCACTCTGATGGAGATCACGCTGGCCGCAAGAGCCAGTGCCATCCAGGTTGCAGCTATGAACCACGTGTTGTCCAACTATCCCTCCTACAACCGAGCGTAGGCGCACCTTCGCGGCTGGTGCAGGACATACAAAACGGCCCCTGCCTGCACCAGTTCAGTGCAAACAGCAGCCATCAGCATCGCTTTAAGGGGTATGAACGGATCTGTCCCTGTCCTTCCGTTTTACTCACTATTGCTCGCTCAATACCAACTTTTATCGTTCTATCTTAAGAACCGCCAGGAAAGCATCTTGGGGGATCTCTACGTTGCCCACCCGTTTCATCCGCCGCTTGCCCTCGGCCTGCTTCTCCAGGAGCTTGCGCTTGCGGCTCACGTCACCGCCGTAGCACTTGGCCAGCACGTTCTTCCGCTGGGCCCGAACTGTGTCCCGGGCTACTATCTTGGAGCCTATCGCGGCCTGGATAGCCACATCGAAGAGTTGTCGCGGGATGATCCCCCGCAGCTTTTCCACCAGGGCCCGGCCCTCCCGATGGGCCCCCTGAGAGTAAGTGATGATAGAGAGGGCGTCCACAGGTTGGCCGTTCACCAAGATGTCCATTTTTACAAGGGGCCCTGGTCTGTATCCAAGGAAGGAGTAGTCCAGGGAGGCATAACCCTGGGTCACAGATTTGAGAGTGTCGTAGAAGTCCATCAGAATCTGGGAGAGGGAGATCTGGTACTCCAGGAGCACCGTGGCATCTCGCCCCTGGCCTATACCATCGCGGCCGGGGGTATCCAGGTACTCCATCTTCACGTACTCCCCGCCTCTGGCAGACACCAGTTCCATCACTGGCCCCACGTAGCGGCTAGGGCAGAGAATAGTTATATTCATCCACGGTTCCTGTACCTCTTGGATACGGGTGGGTTCCGGCAGTTTGGCTGGACTGTCGATGAACAGCTCTTCGCCGCTGGTGAGGATGATTCTGTACTCGACGCTGGGTGCGGTGACCAGCAGGTTCATATTGTACTCTCGTTCCAGACGCTCTTGGACTATCTCCATGTGAAGGGTGCCCAGAAAGCCGCAACGGAACCCCGGCCCCAGGGCGGCGCTGTTTTCTGGCTCGAAGAAGAGAGCGGCGTCGTTGAGTTTGAGCTTGTCCAGGGCGTCCCGCAGAAGGGGGAAATCGCTGCTGTCCACCGGGTATAGGCCAGCGAAGACCATGGGCTTGATGCCTCGATAACCGGGAAGAGCCTCCGCAACGGGGTCATCAACAAGAGTTACAGTATCTCCCACCTGGCACTCACGGACGTTTTTCAGTCCGGTAGCTATATACCCCACCTCGCCCGTGGATAGAGCTGGGGCTTGGTTGTATCCCGGTATGAAGTAACCCACCTCCAGGGCTTCCACGGTGGTGCCAGTAACCATCATCAGCAGTCGCTGGTGGGCTCTCACCACCCCGTCTACCACCCGCACGTAGGCCATCACCCCTTTGTAAGAGTCGTACTTGGAATCGAAGATAAGAGCGCTGAGAGTCCGATCGGGATGCCCCGAGGGAGGCGGTACTCGCTTAACTACCGCTTCTAACAATTCCCCTATACCGGTGCCTTCCTTCGCATAGGTGAAGATGACATCCTCCATGGGCAAACCTATGACATCAGCTACCTCACGGGCCACCCCCTCGGGATCGGCGTTGGGGAGGTCGATCTTGTTGACCACAGGAATGATGGTGAGGTTGGACTCCAGGGCTATATAAAGGTTGGCCAGGGTTTGGGCCTGGATGCCCTGAGTGGCATCCACCACCAGAAGCGCCCCCTCGCAGGCGGCCAGGCTTCGGGAGACCTCGTAGGTGAAGTCCGCGTGGCCCGGGGTGTCGATGAGGTTGAGCTGGTATTCGGAGCCGTCGGATGCCGGGTATATCATTCGGATGGGCTGGAGCTTTATGGTGATTCCCCGCTCTCGCTCCAGGTCCATCTGGTCAAGAAACTGCGCTTCCATGTCTCTAGGGCTGATGGTCTGGGTTACCTCCAGGAGGCGGTCGGCTAGGGTAGACTTGCCATGGTCGATGTGAGCTATGATGCAGAAGTTGCGGATGTGCCTCTGGTCCAAGGGTTATCTCCTGATGTCCCGCAGAACGCTATCTCGCCGGGCGAAACCGCCTGCCCCCAGCATCTCCAGGAGCGTCATCTCCAGAGTGAGCTGGAGTTTCCTAGTGTAGATGTAGGCCAGGCGATGTGTGAAAAAGCGGTCCTCCGAGGCGCGTGATGTAAAGTCATTTGCCAATTCGATGCAGAACTCGATGAGTTGGTCGGATATGTATGGCATCTGGTTGTCATCTCTGAATGAGGTGAGCGCCTCTATCATATCAGCGCCACCGTTGCTCGCGCTCAGCCCCGTCTTTTGAGCGTGGCGTGAGGCCAAAGACTGGACCCCCATCCAGGCGGTCATATACCTGAGCTCCACAACCGACTGGGTTAAAGAGTCCAGATACCAGAAAACGGCGGGAGTGAACCCATTGTCGGCGGCCCATCCGGGCTGTGTCGCTATTGGTATTGCGCGCTCGAGGAACCAGTATATCTCGAAGGGGGTGATGGCCCTGTCTCCCTGGGCCAATGCCCTACCCATATAATTGTAATTGACTCCGCTGGAGACCACTTTCTCTCCATCCATGATCTTCCAGTGCGCTTCTCTGTAGTGGATATTGCGGCCTTGAGCAAGGGAGAAGAGCACCATCAGATCGTCTATACGCCGACCGCTGTCCCACAGTAGGGCGGTTTCATCCTGAGCGCCCTCCGGCGTCTCTTTGGTCGCGATAACGGTCTGGAAGTCCTCCGGGCTCGCCAGAAGGGTTCGTACAGCATTGTCATAGTCATCCACTGGAGTAAACGTGTAACCGCAGCTTTCCAGGGGTCGAGCGATCCAAAGGTTCCAAATGGGATACCGGGTAGTGGTGAACTTCATTGCAGTTCGGAGACTCGGAAGTGAGCTAATGCCATGGTAAAGTAAGCGCCCCAGACCTGGGTTGAAGAATCTAGTAGTATAGTACCTGTTCCCTTTAAGTGTAGCAGATTATCATAGCTTGTAAAGGAAAACGACTTCCGTCCTTGTGTATCCAGACTATGATATCCACATAATGAGAAAAATTGTACGAATTAAGATGTAGGAAAGTATTGACATCAGGTTATTGTAGACTTACAATAAAGCCATCTGTTACGAGGCGTAGCCTCGATGGTTTAGCGCGTTGGCTTCAAGGGAGGAGGGCTTTATGGAATTTACGCTTCAGTACACCAAAGAGCAGGAGGAGTTCCGCAACGAAGTCCAGAGTTGGTTGGATGTGAACTCCAAGATACCCCCTAGTGTTGGGTCGTGGCCCCTCCACGATAGGGACGTGACCGACGAGCAAGTGGCGTGGTGTAGGGAGTTCTACAGTAAACTGGGGCAGAAGGGCTGGTTCTATCCCCTAATGCCAAAGGAGTATGGCGGCGGCGGTCTGACCCTGGACCACGACATCATTATAAAAGAGGAGATGGACCGCTACCAGGTGCCTGGTTTCTCCAGCGCCGGCAATGTGTCCATCGCTGCACTATATGTTTACGGCACTGAGGAGCAGAAGCAACGCTTCCTTAGGCCGATGCTGCAGGGCGAGGCCGTTACGTGGCTGTTGTGGACCGAGCCCGATTCTGGCGTGGACCTTGCTTCAGTGAGGACCAGGGCCATCAGAGATGGCGACGACTACGTTTTCAACGGCGTGAAGTGCTATATCAGCGGCAGGTTCGACCCGGATTACCTGTGGATCCTGGCGGTAACAGATCCAGAGGCTCCCCGCCACGCCAACTTGGGGCACTTCTACATGCCCGCCAATCTCCCTGGAATTAGCTGGCAGTACCAGGAGTTGATCAACCGCGGCGCTCAGCACTTTGTGTTCTTTGACAACGTGCGGGTGCCACGAGAGTATCTGGTCGGTGGCGAGAGCCAGGGTTGGCAGGTGGCCCAGAGCAGCCTGGAGTTGGAGCACGGGGCCGCTGGTGGTCTATTTGGACGAGAGGCAGTGGTAGAGGACTTGGTCAAGTCCTGGCAGGAGGGGAAGGTGCCTAACTCCCTGGCTCATGGCGACGCTGCCAAGGAGCATCTGGTGACTGCCTATATCCGCTCTCATGTGGAGACCCTTATCGCACGCCGCAACTTCTGGATGTTCAACACCAAGCAGCCCCAGAGCTATCACGGGCCTCAGAAGCAGTGGTTCGGGCGAGAGACCCGCATTAGGACCGCGGAAGACCTGCTGGAGCTCCTTGGCCCCCACTCCCTCGTGAACGACCAAGGATGGGGTCTAATGGGTGGACGCGTTGAGCAGGCTCAGAGGGGAGCTTCTATGGCTACCCACGGTGGCGGCTCATACGAGATAGATAAGGTGATCATCGCCCGGCGTGTGGGCATGAGCCGGACCAAAGAGGTGATGGCTCCCACCCACGGCGGGGCTGCAGGTTAAGCTGTAACTAGAGCGAATTCCACAAGTTGTGGTATATCGTAAAGGGGTGTCGTAATGCTCCTTGGCATGGTAAGGCCAAAGGAGCGCCAAAAAGGGTCAGTCCGTAGTTACGGGAAGGAGGAGGAATGGAGTTTCAGATTACCTATACCAAAGAGCAGGAGGAGTTCCGAAAGGAAGTCCGGGCATGGCTGGAGCAAAACGGTAAGATGCCCCCTGATCTGGGTGAGATATCCATCAACGGTAACGAGATAACCGATGAGCAACGTAAATGGAGTAAGGGGCTCCGACAGAAGCTGGGCCATCAGGGGTGGTTGTACCCCACTATGCCCAAGGAGTTGGGTGGTGGTGGTCTCACCGTGGACCATGACATCATCATCAAGGAGGAGCTTAGGCCCTACGGAGATGTGAGCGCCAGCGGCGTAGCCGTGGCTGGACTGTATGTGTACGGGACGGACGAACAAAAGGAGAAGCTCCTAAAGCCTCTGCTCAGAGGGGATATTGACCACGGACTGCTGTGGACGGAGCCCGACTCCGGTGTTGACCTGGCTTCGGTAAAGACCAGAGCCATTCGCGACGGCGACGACTACGTCCTAAACGGAGTGAAGTGCTACATCAGCGCCGTTGAACCCGATTATATGTGGCTCCTGGCGGTTACTGACCCTGAGGCCCCTCGCCACGCCAATCTCGGCCATTTCTTCATGCCCAACTATCTGCCTGGCGTGCAATGGCAGCGTATGGAGCTGATAAACCGAGGGACCCAGCACTTTGTGTTCTTTGACAATGTTCGGGTGCCCAGAGAATATCTAATCGGTGGAGAGACCCAGGGATGGCAGGTGGCCCAGAGTAGCCTGGAGTTGGAGCATGGCGCTGCGGGAAGCCTCTACTCCCTTGGTGAGGATGTCGTTGATGAGCTTATAGAGGCCTGGCAGGAGGGCAAGGTACGCTCCTTGGCTCAAGGAGATGCTGCTAGAGAGCACCTGGTAGACGCCTACATACGCAACCACGTGAACAGCCTCATTGGTCGCCGTAACTTCTGGATGTTCCGGGCCCACGAGCGCCAGAGCTACCACGGTCCCCAGAGCAGGTGGTTCTCGCGGGAGACCCGTATTCGGACGGCGGAAGACTTCTTGGACCTTCTGGGCCCCCACTCCCTAAGCGAAGATAGGGAAGTAGGCTTGCTAAAGGGTAGGATAGAGTACGCCCAGAGGAACGCCTCCATGTCGACTCACGGCGGCGGCTCCTACGAGATTGATAAGGTGATCATCGCCCGACGGGTGGGCATGAGCCGAACCCACGAGACGGCGGCTCCGACCCACTAAGCTCTGAGATCTACAGCCCTGGTAGGGGGGAAGTTTGGTATCTAGATCTATTGACATAAGATTGGTTTTTTAGTAAGCTCAAGCCGAGCTTCAATGGCTCGGCTTGTCTTTTTATAGTAGCGGAAAGGGAGGTATGACATGGAGTTCCAGATTACATACACCAAGGAGCAGGAGGAGTTCAGGAAGGAAGTCCGGGCTTGGCTGGACGAGGTTGGGAAGATGCCCCCTGAGTTGGGGGAGGTCTCCATCAATGGCAACGAGATAACCAATGAGCAGCGGGAGTGGAGGAAGGAGATCCGGAAGAAGTTGGGCAACAAGGGGTGGCTGTACGCCACTATGCCCAAGGAGTATGGTGGCGGTGGTCTCACCACGGACCATGACATCATCATCAAAGAAGAACTTAGGGACCATTTTGGAGAAGACGTCAACGCCGGTGGCACGGCAGTGGCTGGGATGTACATCTACGGTACGGAAGAGCAGAAGCAGAAGCTCCTAAAGCCGCTGCTAAGAGGAGACATTGACCACGGGCTGTTGTGGACCGAGCCTGACTGCGGCGTCGACCTAGCCTCGGTGAAGACCAGAGCGACTAAAGACGGCGACGACTTCGTCATAAACGGGGTGAAGTGCTACATCAGCTCCGTCGATCCCGATTATATGTGGCTCTTGGCGGTTACTGACCCGGACGCTCCGCGCCACGCCAATCTTGGCCACTTCTTCATGCCCAACTACCTGCCCGGCGTGCAATGGCAGCGTATGGAGCTGATAAACCGAGGGACCC
>JAENIT010000015.1 GCA_016844365.1 Dehalococcoidia bacterium | reverse complement strand
GGTGCCCAGAAGGATACCACCAAAGGGTCCCAGCTCTACACCGCCAACTGTCAGAGCTGCCACGGCGGTGCATCCGGCGGCCAGGTGATGGACATTCCTCCACCTCACAACGCCAACGGCCACACCTGGCACCACTCCGATTGCCAGATCAAAGAGATCGTGGTCAACGGATCAGGGGAGATGGAGGAGATGATGCGCCGGGTGATGGGGTCATCGGAAAGTACTCCTCAGATGCCAGCGTTCAAAGAGACCCTCTCCGATGAGGAAATAGATACCATCCTGTACTACATCAAATCCTGGTGGAAGCCAGAGCAGCGTGAATTCCAGGCTGAGGTGACCAGAGCGCAATGCTAAGCAAGGTACGTAAACGCATGGTGATATTGGGGGGCGCTTGGGCCCTTCTTCTGGTTCTGGTAACCGGCATCGCTTGCGCAACATTACCAACTCCCAGCTCCTCACAATCCTACGCCGGCACTGAGCTCCAGACTCCCGCGCCCGACTTCCAGCTCGCTGACCAGCATGGCAACATCGTGGCCCTCTCCGACTTCCAGGGCAAGGTGGTTGTTCTGACCTTCCTGGACCCCAACTGCACCGATGTGTGCCCCCTTACAGCGCAGCACTTTCGCCAGGCCAGAGACACCCTGGGGAGTGATGCGGATAAGGTGGTCTTCATGGCGGTCAATGTTAACCCTAAGGCAGGCTCGATGAAAGACCTTACGGCAGCGACGGAGAAGTGGGGCATGAGCCAGCTCTCCAACTGGCGCTTTCTCTCTGGAGACGAAGCCCAGTTGCAAAAAATCTGGAAAGAGTACAATATCTTTGCTGGGAGTGTGAAGTTCGATAAATCTTTTGAGGTTGAGCACTCCCCAGGCGTTTACATCATTGATCGGAAGGGCACAGAGCGCTGGTACATCTCCGTCCCTTTGGAGGCGACTTCTTGGGACGGGCCTTCTCTGAGCGACCTTCTGGTTACTAGAACCCGCCTGGTGTTAGCAAAGTAAATCGGACGACCTGCCTCCAGGCTCATAGAGGTACACATGGGAATAATCGCAACGACACGCGCTGAGGGCCTCCGAATGATGCTTCTTCAAGAGGAGATGTCCGTGGTGGAGCTGATTCGTAGGGGCAACTTGGACTCTCCGCTTGCCGCCTTTCTCTGGATTATGCTGGAGCATCGAGCATCGATCATCGTAGCCGCCGGGCCTCGGCAGGTGGGGAAGAGCACCGTCCTCCACGCCCTGACCGCTTTCCTCCCTTCCGACACAGCCATGGCCTACACCCAGGGAGTCACTGAGGACTTCAGCTTCATAGAACAGACAAAGGCATCAAGCACTTTCATAGTCGTTAACGAGCTAAGCGACCATACTCCCTACTATCTTTGGGATACCAAAGTGGCCAGACTTTTCGATTTGCTGGAGATGGGATATGCTATGGGCGCAACAATGCACGCGGATAGACCAGAGGAGGTAATATCAGCTCTATCGGATGAACCCGCCAACATTCCGCCAGCTAGCATAGCAGCCCACTTGAATCTTATAATATTCCTTGGGGCGTTCAAGGGACGTGACCAGGTGATACGGAGGATAACCGCTGTATGCGGAATCCGTCCCAATCCGCTGGCTCCCGGAGGAGTGGGGATCAGATCTCTGGCGGCGTGGCAGCCTGATACCGATACCTTCACCATTTTCAAGTCTCCAGAGGCATTGGAAGAGTTGGCCCAATGGGCCCACGCCAGCTCCCAGGAGCTGCAGCGAGAGGTGTCAACGCGCGCCGCCTTGCTTGACGATTTGCTTGAGGGTGGCACAACTAACTTCGATGCAGTGCGCGATGCTGTGCTGAAATACATGGAATATCACGGAAGGTGAGAGACAAAGTTCTATGGAGTTTCAAATCAAATCACTAGCAGCTATGGATGTTGCCTGGAAGAATTATCAGGGTCCTGACGCCGAGATCGGCAGGGCCTTCAACGAGGTGTACTCCTGGGTGAGGATGCGAGGTCTCCTTTTTGGCGGACCCCTCGTCGCCGTATACTTTGATGAGCCAGTAAAGAATCAGAGGACGGAGGTCAACGCCGAGGTTTGGGTGCCCTTTCTCGGTGATCCCGAGCTAGGAAGTAGCATGAACACCCGGTACTTGCCCCCTCATCGAGTAGCCTATACCATCCACCGAGGCGACATTCGCAACATCCACACGACTGAGGAAGCACTGTTCGACTGGATAACGAGCCAGAACTTGCAATGCAGGCCCGGGTATCGACGGCACGTCTACCTTAAACGGGGCGATGCAAAGAACCATGCCAGTTGGGAGACGGAGATTCAGGTTCCATTGCTTTAGTGAAAGGGTCGTGGCACATCGTGGCATATTCAAGTACCGTAGAAAGATACATATCCTGCCTCAACCAGGGGATCAAGAGCGGGGACTTCTTGTACACCCTGGCTCTTATGGCCGAGGATGCCACTCTAACCTGGGATGCGCCCGATCATCTGGGAGGAAAGCGCAACTACTCCAGCAGAAAAGAGATCGTTGACTTCTACTCCCTCCTGGGCCAGCCTCACATGAGTGATGTTGAGATTGTCATCACCAGATTGGAGGAGCATGATGACCGCGTCTCTGCATCCGGCCAATTCAAGAGCTTATTCAATGTGATGGAAACCTCTATGACCTTCCACTTTGACGAACACGATAGGATCGTGTCCCTCTACATCAAGGTGTAGGTTTCTGACTATGTAGCTAGGGAGCCTGCCAGCGCTATTGGATCCCATCGTTGCAATCCCTGTACCCCATCAAAGTCGGTATCAGCGGTTATAATGCCCTTGATCCCGTTGTTCAACATGATAGCCAGGTGTAAAAGATCCCTGGCACTGAGACGAGGGTAGACTGTAGAAAGCTCTCTAGCCCTCACTAGATCGGCCATCTGAATGGGTAGTACGTTAGGAACCAGTTGTTGAAAAGTCTGACTAACTCCTCGTGCTTTGTCAGGAAGCCCCACAGCCAAATAGCGATACATAATCTCCTGATGCACCTCACAGTCGGACACCGCCTCGATATTCCCTCGTCGGATGGCATCTAATATCCGCAGGCATGGCTCTCGATAGGGGTGCTCTCCTCCAGCGGCATACATGGGAACGTTGGTGTCCACGAAAAGAGGATCAGGAGGGATAATAGCCATGTGGCTCTTCCCACATCTTCTCGATCTCCCGCTCCATCTCTGGCCAGTCGGCAACGGGTAACCGCTGCTCGCTCAGCCATCGCAGGGCAGCCTCTTTCTTACGCTCAATTTCCTCTTTAATAACCGTATCCTCCAAGACCTCCCGAATATAGGCACCCAAGGGTAATCTCTTGGCTTGAGCACACTCCTCAAGGAGTGAATACTGCTCTTCCGTGAGTAAAACCTGTGCTCGTTTCTTGTAAGAAGTTTCCGACATTGTCGATACTCCAACAGTTTCTAGTACCCACTCAATAGTACCATAAGCGATACTACCTGGTAAATAGTACCGAAGCAATCGTTCCAGTTTAGCTGAACTGCCTAGCTTCGGCCTCGCCACGCTAGCTTTGCTAGGAGTATACCGATCTCGTATAGGATGATCAGGGGAATGGCCACTAGCGACTGGTTAATGGGGTCCACTGTTGGGGTTATGATAGCGGCCAGTACGAAGGCAGCAACGAAGGCGTAGCGACGATAACGACTGAGTAAGCCTGGAGTAACCAAGCCGATGCGGGCCAGGAAAAATATGAGAATCGGGGTCTCGAAGGAGAGGCCCACCCAGAACATCATAGAGGTAACCACAGATACGTAGTCCCCTACTCGTATCAGGGGTTGGGCTATATTCTCCCCAAAATGGATGAGGAAGCCCATAGCGGGAGGTAGCAACACAAAGAAAGCGAAGGCCGCCCCTCCGATAAAGGAGAGGAATATCCCCGGCATCATCATGTAGAGAGACCGCTTTTCCTTGGGCGTCAGGGCAGGGGCTAGAAACATCACTAGCTGGTAAACAACAACCGGCATGGCGAGGGCTAGCCCGCTTATAAAAGAGACCCGCATATAGGTTCCGATCATCTCCGTAACCTGAGTGCGGATGAGCTGAACGCCCTCTACCCTGGACTTCAGGATCTCAAAGATCCATCCGGAGAGAAAAAAGGATACGCTGACACCCACTAGAAGGGCCAACACCGATAGGATCAGCCTGCGGCGTAGCTCTTCTAAATGCCCCATAAGGCTCATAGGGACTTCCTGTTCAGCCCGTGCTATAGCTGTTTCTAAAAATGTATCGGGTTTCATCAAGTTCTGAGCTATGTCCTTATATCGCTTTGCTGCCGACTTTCGACACGTAGGTCCTGTGAACCTGGCCTATGGTTCGTATTCGCTCCTCAGCGAGATGGTTCGCGGCTCGGGATACGGATACGCTATGCTTCTTTGAGTAGGCTATGAGTCTCTCCATTACCCTACCGATACCCTTCACTCTATCCATAGCCCGATGGAGGTTGTAGCCGTCCATCTCCTCGGCGCAGTTAATCACTCCACCAGCGTTGATTATATAGTCCGGGGCGTAGAGGATACCCACATCCTGAAGCAGGTCGCCATGATGCTCCTCAGCCAGTTGGTTATTGGCCCCTCCAGCAACTATAGAGCAGCGTAAAGAGGGAATGGTCTCGTCGTTGATAATACCACCCATTCCGTTGGGGGAGAAGATGTCACACTCCTCGCGGTGTATCTCCGGGGTGGGAACCACCTTAGCTGGGAACTGGGAAGCTACTTCTTTCGCTCTATTCTCGTTAACGTCGGCAATGGTTACCACCGCGCCCTGCTCTGTCAAGAACTCCACAAGATAACCCCCAACCTTGCCTACCCCTTGGACCGCCACACGGATGCCGGAGAGAGACGAGGCTTGCAGCGCCTCTCTGGCGCACACCTCCATGGCCGCCACAATACCCACGGCAGTTGCCCTGGAAGTGCCGCCGCTGCCTCCCATGTTCTCCGGCAGGCCAGTGACGTATGGAGTCTCCTCTCGGACGTAGATGAGGTCCTCAATGCTGGTCCCCACATCGGTGGTGGTGATATAGCGGCCGCCCAGGGAGTGGACAAATCGACCGAAGCTGCGAAAGAGACCCTCGCTCTTATCTTTGGCGGGGTCTCCGATGATGACGGCCTTGCCACCGCCCAGGTTCAGCCCCGCGGCCGCGCATTTATAGGTCATGGCCCGGGCCAGGCGGAGGGCGTCGATAATAGCGTCGTCCTCGGTAGCGTAGGGGTACATTCTGGTCCCGCCGAGAGCCGGGCCCAGAGTGGTGTCATGTATGGCTATTATAGCCCGGAGCCCCACTGCTTTATCGTACCAGAGGGCTACCTGCTCGTAGTCCCCCACCTTCATTCGAGCAAATAGCCCGTTCTCACTGTTCATCGTCATTCACCTCAATCCCCATTCTAGCAGAGGGTGTTAGGGATGGAAAAGCGTCCCAGAGAGATTCTGGGACGCTAACGGAGCGCGGCTGGACGTCTTCCTCCTCAAGAATGAGCCTCAATCTTCTTGAGGAGGGCGTGGATCTTGTCGTCCATGTGCTCATGGCGGGTGAAGCTGTGGAGGAGCATTTGCAGTCCCGAATGCAGGAGCTCCATCTCCTCCATAGTCACCTCAAGGTGAGCGATCCTCATTGACCCTGGCATCGTCTTTACCTGAACCATAGAACTCACCTCCTTAGGACCTCGCTTTGGATTGCCCCATAGCTATACGCCCACAAAAAAATAAAGCCGGCCCCGGGTCTACCCGAACCAGCTTGTGGACACTGTAACCGCATCACCCCCCTCAAACGGGAAGCACCGGCATGCCTGTGCTTTTTAACTTTTCTGGTAAGCCCCAACCATAGTGGCTGTACCACTCAGAACTTACCCTCTATTTCAACGATACTACTGAGAGACGGGATTGTCAAACCGGGCCCCACCAGAGTAACCTAAGTCCTACTCAGGGTAAGATGCAAGTCCTAGACAGAGTAAGATTGACCTTCCGAAGCTCCAAGGCTATATTAATATCATGTTTAGCGTGGCGTTGAGCATCTTGTAGCCTCTGGCGTCATCTGCTAATCAAAGTACACCCCGTCTTACCAAAGGCAATAGTATGGTATATAATACACCCATTGTGTGTTACATGGGTGATTTGGCCCCCTAAAACTAGGAGGAGGTATTTTGGGTATAGGGATGAACATATTCTTCGATGTAGATGCCACCATTGTTTCTGATAACTTCGCCTTGAGGCCTTATGTCCGAGAGGTGTTTGAAAAGCTGATAGACCAAGGACACAATCTGTATATCTGGTCAGGAGTTGGGATAAGGTGGGAGATAGTGGATATGCACAAGTTGAGACCGTATATCCAGGGATGCTACCGCAAGCCTCTGAACGATCACCACAAAAGTTTGGCCCTCCTGGGTGTGCCGGTAGTGCCGGATTTCTGCGTGGACGACCACTGGCAAATCATCGAGGCCTTTGGGGGCGTAAAGGTCAATCCCTATTTTCTCCCCAAGACGGACGACACCGAGATGCTCAGGGTTTACGATGCCGTCGTTAGCCACAACAGCCGTAAAGACGGCAAGAACCCTGAGATGACTTAACCCTCCGGGCCAGTACCTTACATATTTACCGTTTTAGCAATCTCAAGCGCATTAGTAGAATTAACTAAGGGAGGGAATTTTGGACAAAGCGAAATTGGCAAAATTAGATCGAGCCTTCAACCCCAAAGTCGCCGTGGTGGTAGGAGCAAAAAAGGAGAACAACTACTCCTTCCTCCGGGCCATTAGCACCATTAAAGGCTCGCACTACTCGGTTCAGATCGATCCCAACGAAATACCAGGCATTGAGGCCATGGGGATTAAGAACTTCGCTAGCCTTATGGATATCCCTGAGCCCGTCGATTACGTGATAGTGGCCGTCCCCAGAGGGGTAACACCCAGGGTTGTGGCCGACTGCATTAAGAAAGACGTGGCGGGTGTCACCCTCTTCTCCTCTGGCTTTGCGGAGACCCAGACCGAAGAGGGCATTCGACTCTCCAAGGTAATCACCGACATGGCTACGGAGGCCGATCTCAACCTCATAGGTCCCAACTGCATGGGGCTGTTCAATCCCAGATTGGGGCTGCGCTTCGGCGCCGAGCAATACTACGATGAGAGCGGGCCTGTGGGCTTCATCTCCCAAAGCGGTTCCAACGCCTCGGCGTTTATCCAGGCAGGACACGTAAACGGCGTTCTGGCTAGCAAGGTTGTCAGCTTCGGAAACGGCTATGTTCTGGAAGCCGTCGATTACCTGGAGTACCTCGCCCAGGACCCGGAGACCGAGATAATCGGGGCCTATCTAGAGGGCGTGCGGCGCTGGGAGCCCTTCTATAAACTGCTGAAAGAGGTGACCCGCAAGAAACCCGTAATCATTTGGAAGGGGGGTCAGACCGGGGCTGGCGCTAGGATGACGAGCTCTCACACTGGCTCTATGGCCTCTGACTACGCCATCTGGAACGCCGCCATGCGACAGGCCGGCGTGATCCAGGCAGCCAACATGGATGAGTTGGTGGACATAGCCAAGGCCCTGATCTATCTTGGGCCCACCACTGCCCAGCGAGTGGGCTGCACCGGCGGCGCTGGCGGCCAGTCCGTGGCTATCGCCGACGCCTTCGCCAAGGCGGGCCTTGAGATTCCCGTTCTCAGCCAGAAGTCCCTGGATACCATCGCTTCATTCTTCGTTCTCGTGGGGGCCAGCTTCAACAACCCCATCGACATGGGCCAGAACCGGCGAGAGTTCATCACCATAATGGACCTATTGAAGGATGACGAGAACATTGACGCCGTCGTCATGCAAATGTCCTTCGTCCTGGGCCTAAGAGATTCTCGCCGCCTAGAGGAGACATTGGAGACCATTATCGACTTCCGTGAGACTTCAAATAAGCCCCTGATGGTGGTCAGTCCCAGCTACTATCCACCGGAGCAAGCACAGGAGGTCCATGCCCTGACTATGCGCCTCCAAGAGCACCGTATCCCATCCTTCTCCAGCCACGACAAGGCTGCGGTGGCGCTGAAGAAGGTCTCAGACTACTACAGATTCCTTGGCGAGAGGGACTAACACGGAATCCGATCGTGATCCAGATAAGAAAGAAGGAGGACATCTTCTTCATAGACGGCGAGTGGTTCCAGGGCCACTGGCACTTCTCCTTCGATCGCTACCATGACCCGGAGAACACCAACTTCGGCGCGCTGCGGGTGTTCAACGTCGATACCCTGGTGCCCGGCGGCGTGTGGCCGATGCACCCCCACCGAGACATAGAGGTGATTACTTACTGCGTGGATGGCCAGTTCAAGCACGCCGATAACCTGGGCAACGGCGGCGTTCTCCTGCCGGGGGACGTCCAGCACACCACTGTTGGCCGAGGTATGATGCACGCTGAAATCAACAACTCTGAGACTGAGCCCATGACCTTCATCCAGATATGGATACTGCCCAGCGCCAGGGGTCTGGAGCCGACACTGGAGCAGAAGCAGATCAAGAAAAAAGACCGCCTAAATCACCTGCTGCCTATCGTCTCTAGCCGCCATGCAGATGCTCTGCCCATACGCCAGGAGGCCGAGGTGTACGCCTCCACCATCGAGGTAGGGCACAGGCT